>CACZTH010000071.1 GCA_902784035.1 uncultured Eubacteriales bacterium | reverse complement strand
GGCAGGCCGATCAGGCCGGAAGGGAAGGCCGATCCGGACGGAAATGAAAAATGGCCGGGAAGGCGAAGTCAGAGCTTCGTCTTCCCGGCCATTTCCTGTCCAAGCCGCGGAGATGATGACCGCGCGGCTGACCTTTGCCAGGGACAGTGCCGGCGGCCGCGCGGCAGAGTGGGCCATGGTCAGGGGCAGCTCCACTGACCGCGCGGCGGGAGTTCCTTTATCAGAGGGAAAATATTAGAGCAGGTTGCTGTAGCCCATCAGGTAGCTGTCGACCTCGCGGGCGCAGGCGCGGCCCTCGGCGATGGCGTAGACCACCAGGGAGGCGCCGCGGCGGGCGTCGCCGGCGGTGAAGACTTTCCCGGTGCCGCAGTCGTAGCTGTCCGGCAGGGTGCGGACGGCGCCGCGGTTGGAGATGTCGACGCCGAAGTGCTCGAAGATGTAGGGCTGGCAGCCGGAGAAGCCGGTGGCCAGGAGGAGCAGGTCGCAGGGCAGGGTCTGCTCGCTGCCGGGGACCTCCACCATGCGGACCCGTCCCCGCTCGTCGGTTTTCGGGGTGCCGTCGGGGTTTTTCTCGGGCTCGGACCGGACGGTGACGACTTCTTTAATGTGGCCTTCTTCGTCCTTCACGATCTCGCGGATCCGGGTCTGATAGATCCGGGGATCGTAGCCAAGGACCGCGATGGATTCCTCCTGGCCGTAGTCGATTTTCGACGCGGTCGAGACCTCGGGCCAAGGATTGTCGGCCGGCCGGGTGTCGGGGCGTTTAGGCCGGCGGACCAGCTGGTGGACCGAAGCGGCGCCCAGGCGGACGCAGGTGCCGACACAGTCATTGCCTGTGTCGCCGCCGCCCACGATCAGGATATTTTTGCCGGTGACGGCGGGATCCGTCGCCGCGGGGGCTGGCCGGGTCGGGGCGTCGGCGCCTGCCTGGCCTGCCGGCGCGGTCTGCTGTCCGGGCGCGCCCGCGGGCTGAGCGCCTGTCTGGCTGGACGCGTCCGCCGGCTGAGAAACCGTCTGCTGGGGCATTTCCCTGTCCTCCGCCTCGTCTGTCCCGGCCAGGGCTGCCTGGACATGGGCGGTGAAGGTGGGAACGTCCTCTGTGAGGCCTTTGTCGAAAAGCTCCTTCATGACGTCGGTCAGGAAGTCCACCGCGTAGAGGACGCCGGCGGCGTCCCGGCCGGGCACGTCCAGGTTCCGCGGTTCGCGTGCGCCGCAGCAGAGGATCACCGCGTCGTAGTCATCGAGGATTTTCTGGGCGTCGAGGTTGTGGCCCACGTCCGCGTTCAGGACGAAATTGACGCCCTCGGCTTTCATCAGCTCCACCCTGCGGAGGACCACCGATTTCTCCAGTTTCATGTTCGGGATGCCGTACATAAGCAGGCCGCCGGGCCGGTCGTCCCGCTCGTAGACCGTGACCAGGTGGCCCCGGTGGTTCAGCCGGTCAGCGCATGCCAGGCCGGCAGGACCGGACCCGATCACAGCCACTTTCTTCCCGCTCCTGACCTCGGGAAGCTGGGGGCGGACCGTGCCGGTAGCGAAGCCCCATTCAATCAGCGCCAGCTCGTTCTCCCGGATGGTGACAGGGTCATCATAGAGCCCCTCTGTGCAGGAGGACTCACAGAGCGCCGGGCAGACCCGCCCCGTGAACTCCGGGAAGTTGTTGGTCTTCCGGAGCCGGGCGAGGGCCTGGTCCAAGGTCCCCTGGTACAGCTCGTCGTTCCATTCGGGGATCAGGTTATGGAGGGGGCAGCCCGTGACGGACCCGCCCATCCGGATGCCCGACTGGCAGAAGGCCAGGCCGCAGTTCATGCAGCGGGCGCCCTGAATGCTGCGCTCCTCGGGGTCGATATCATTATGGAATTCGTGAAAGTCCCGGATCCGTTCGGCCGGGTCCTGAGCGGGGTCATTCACCCGCCCGTATTCCAGAAAGCCTGTGGATTTTCCCATTTCACTCGCCTCGCTTCAGGCCCATGGCCTTCATATAATCATTCGGTACGATCATGCGGAACAGCGGCAGGTAGTGGTCGAACCGGTCCAGGATCTCCTGGCCTCGGACGGACCCGGTGGCCTGGACATGCTCCTCGATCAGGCCCTTCAGCGTCTTCACATCCTCCGGGTCGGTGACTTCGAACATGGTGACCATTTCCTTATTCAGCCGCAGGTAGAAATCGTGGTGCTCGTCCAGAACGTAGGCGATGCCGCCGCTCATGCCGGCCGCGAAGTTCTTCCCGGTCCGGCCCAGGATCACGGCGGTGCCGCCGGTCATATACTCGCAGCCGTGGTCGCCGCAGCCTTCCACGACGGCCTGCGCCCCCGAGTTCCGGACGCAGAAGCGTTCTCCCGCCCGCCCGCTGACAAAGGCCTTCCCGGAGGTCGCCCCGTACAGGGCCACGTTTCCGATGGCGGTGTTCTCGGCCGCCGCGAAGGGGCTCTTCGGATCCGGCTTCACGATCAGCTTGCCGCCAGAGAGGCCTTTTCCGAAGTAGTCGTTGCTGTCGCCGGTCAGGTCCAGGGTCAGGCCCTGGGGAATGAAGGAGCCGAAGGACTGGCCGCCGGATCCGCTGCATTTCACCACATAGGTGTCATCGGCCAGCGTGCCGCCGAACTGCTTGGTGATCTCAGCGCCCAGAATGGTGCCGAAGGTCCGGTTGGTGCTGGACACGCGGCAGGAGGCCGTGTGTGGGATCCGTTTCCGGAAGCTGGCCCGGAATTCGGGGACCAGCTGGGACAGGTCCGCGGTGGTCTCCAGCTTGAAGTCATAGAGGGCCTTCGAGTGGAAGTGGACGTGGTGGGGCCGGTCGCCGATGATGGGCGACAGGTCGATCTGGTCCGCCCGGTTGGTGACCCGGTCCTTCCGGGCGACCAGAAGGTCGGTCCGGCCAACCAGGTCGTCCAGGGTCCGGATGCCCAGCTTGGCCAGGATCTCCCGGACCTCCTGGGCGATGAAGGTCATGAAATTCATGACATACTCGGGTTTGCCGGCGAACCGTTTCCGCAGGGCCTTATTCTGGGTGGCGATGCCCGCCGGGCAGGTGTCCAGGTTGCAGACCCGCATCATCAGGCAGCCCATGGTGACCAGGGGCGCCGTGGCGAAGCCGAATTCCTCGGCCCCCAGCATGCAGGCGATGGCCACATCTTTCCCGGTCATCAGTTTTCCGTCGGTCTCCAGGCGGACCCGTTCCCGGAGCCCGTTCTCCACCAGGGCCCGGTGGGTCTCGGCCAGGCCCAGCTCCCAGGGCAGGCCGGCGTTATAGATGGAGCTCAGGGGCGCCGCGCCGGTGCCGCCGTCGCTGCCGGAGATCAGGATGACCTGGGCGCCGGCCTTGGCCACGCCGCAGGCGACTGTGCCCACGCCGGACTCAGAGACCAGCTTGACGGAGATCCGGGCGTCCCGGTTGGCGTTCTTCAGGTCGAAGATCAGCTGGGCCAGGTCCTCGATGGAATAGATGTCGTGGTGGGGCGGCGGCGAGATCAGGGGCACGCCGGGCGTGGAATACCTGGTCTTCGCGATCCAGGGGTAGACCTTCTTCCCGGGCAGGTGGCCGCCCTCGCCGGGCTTGGCGCCCTGGGCCATCTTAATCTGGATCTCCTGGGCGGAGAGCAGGTAGGCGGAGGTCACGCCGAAGCGGCCGGAGGCCACCTGCTTGATGGCGCTGTTCCGGATGGTGCCGTAGCGCTCGGGGTCCTCGCCGCCCTCGCCGGAATTGGACTTGCCGCCCAGCCGGTTCATGGCCTCGGCCAGGCAGGTGTGGGCCTCCTCCGAGATGGAGCCGTAGGACATGGCGCCGGTCTTGAACCGCTTGACGATCTCACTGACCGGTTCCACGTTATCGATGGGGATCCCGCCCTTTTTATCATATTTCAGGTCGATCAGGCCCCGCAGGGTGTGGGGGGTCTTCTCGTCGTCCACCAGGCTGGTGTACTGCTTGAACATGGCGTAGTCGCCGGACTGGGAGGCGGCGCGGAGGGTCAGGAGGACCTTCGGGTTGAACATATGGTCCTCCGCCGGCGCCCCGCTCCGGAGCCGGTGGTTGCCGCAGCTGTCCAGGGTCTCGTCCGTGGCCAGGCCCAGGGGATCGAAGGCGTGGTCGTGGCGCCAGTCCACGGACTCGCTGATCTCATCCAGACCGATCCCCTCCACGGGGCTCACGGTGTTGGTGAAGTACTCGTCGATCACCTGCTGGCGGATGCCCACCGCCTCGAAGATCTGGGCGCTCTGGTAGGACTGGAGGGTGGAGATGCCCATCTTCGACGCGATCTTCACGATCCCGTTCAGGATGGCCCGGTCATAGTCATTAATGGCGGCGTGCTCGTTCTTCTCCAGCATGTGCCGGCCGATCAGCTCCCGGATGCAGTCGTGGACCAGGTAGGGGTTGATGGCCCGGGCGCCGTAGCCGATCAGGGTCGCGAAGTGGTGGACCTCCCGGGGCTCCGCGCTCTCCAGGATGATGGAGACCGCCGTCTTCTTCCGGGTCCGGATCAGGTACTGTTCGATGGCCGACACCGCCAGCAGGGACGGCACCGCCACGTGGTTCTCATCCACGCCCCGGTCGGACAGGATGATGATGGAAGCGCCCTTCCGGTAGGCCCGCTCCACCTCGACGAACAGGTTGTCCACGGCCCGCTTCAGGCTGGTTCCCGTGTAATACAGGAGGGAGACGGTCTCCACATGGAAGCCGGGTTTATCCATGGCCCGGATCTTCATCAGGTCCGTGTCGCTCAGGATGGGATTGTTGATGGAGAGGACCGCGCAGTTCTCCGCCTTTTCCGTCAGAAGATCCCCGTCCGTCCCCGCGTAGACAGTCGTGTCAGTGACCACATCCTCCCGGATGGCGTCGATGGGCGGGTTGGTGACCTGGGCGAACAGCTGCTTGAAGTAGCTGAAGAGGGGCTGGTGGGCCTTCGACAGGACCGGGATGGGGATGTCGGCGCCCATGGAGGCGATCATTTCCGTGCCGTCACGGGCCATCTTCAGGATGGCGTCCGTGATCTCCTCGTAAGTGTAGCCAAAGGCCTTATACAGACGGTCCCGCTCCCGCTGGGTGTACTCAGGGGTCCGCTCGTTCGGGATCTGCAGGTCGGCCAGCCGGATCAGGTTCCGGTCCAGCCACTCCCCATAGGGCTGCCGGGTCGCGTAATATTCCTTACATTCGTCATCCGGGATGACCCGCTGCTGCTTCAGGTCGACGAGGAGCATCTTCCCGGGTTCCAGCTTGGACTTCTGAATGATCTTCTCCGGCGGGATGTCCAGGACGCCTACCTCGGAGGATAGAATCAGCCGGTTGTCGTCGGTCAGGTAATACCGGGAGGGCCGGAGGCCGTTCCGGTCCAGGGCAGCCCCCACCACCTCGCCGTCAGAGAAGAAGATGGCGGCAGGCCCGTCCCAGGGCTCCATCATGGTGGCGTAGTAGCGGTACAGATTCTTCCGTGTCCGGCTGATGACCGGGTCATTCTTCCAGGGCTCCGGAATCAGGACCATGACGGCCAGCGGAAGCGGCATCCCGTTCATGACCAGGAACTCCAGGGTATTGTCCAGCATGGCTGAATCCGAGCTGGCCTGGGAGATGACCGGCAGGATCTTATTCATCTCGTCGTGAAGGACCGGGGAGTGCATAGTCTCCTCCCGGGCCATCATCCGGTCTACATTGCCCCGGATGGTGTTGATCTCGCCGTTATGCAGGATGAAGCGGTTGGGATGGGCCCGCTCCCAGCTGGGGGTGGTGTTCGTGGAGAAGCGGGAATGGACCAGGGCCATAGCGCTCTGGTAGTCCGGGTCGTCCAGGTCCGTATAGAAACGGCGGAGCTGGTTGACCAGAAGCATCCCCTTATAGACGATCGTCCGCGAGGAAAAGGACAGAACATAGGTGTTGTCGTTGCTGTGCTCGAAGACCCGTCGGATGATGTAGAGCTTCCGGTCGAAGTCGATGCCCCGGCTGATCCCCTCGGGCCGGCGGACGAAGCACTGGCAGATACAGGGCATGGCCTTCCGGGCGCTGTCCCCGATCAGATCCGGTCTGGTGGGCACGTCCCGCCAGGTAACGAAGGAGACGCCTTCCTTCCGGCAGTCCACCTCGAACATCTTCTGGGCCTTCCGTCTGGCCAGGGTATCCTGGGGGAAGAAGAACATGCCGACGCCGAAGTCCCCTTCTCCGCCCAGAGATTCTTCCGGATCCAGGCCCATCTCGCCGATGACCCGGTGGAAGAAGACGTTCGGGATCTGGGTCATGATGCCGACGCCGTCGCCGTTCTTGCCGCTGGCGTCCTTCCCGGCCCGGTGCTCCAGCTTCTCTACGATGGAGAGGGCGTCGTCTACCACCTGGTGGTCCTGGTGGCCGTCGATGTTCACGATGGCCCCGATGCCGCAGGAATCATGCATCATGGCGCTTTCCTTCAGCGCCCGCCGGACCTCCGCCCGTTCCCGGGCCTGGCCGGACGCGGCCGTCTGGAAGGCCTGCTGTCGAACCTGGTCCTCGTTTCTGCTTTCGCGATTGTCGAGATTGTCCATATTCTTCTCCCGAGCTTCCGCTCCGTCCTGAAAACTTCCGGGAAGCGGCCTGCCGCTCCCCTTCATTTCTTAAGACTGTTCTTACAACTGTTTACGATTACATACGAGCCTTCAGCATAGTGATTTTCCGCATGAAAAAAACGGAGGCCTGGAGATCCCTCTCTCCGGCCTCGTTGCTGTTCTTTATTTCTACCATTCTATGAGTGCACTGTCAATGGATTTTGGGAAAATTCTTAGGTAAAGGCACAAAAAAACTTGTGCGGAATTGTGTCTGAGAATGATGGCGGCAGCGCGGGTCGGACGGGCTGATGGGCCGCCCGGCGAAAAGACTTGAGAATAGTACAATTGGCTGATAGAATTTCATAGTGAAGCTGTCGAATTGGTTGGAGGCGCCGTTATGGGGGAAGAATTGACTCTGCGAGTGGGTGATGAGAAGGGAACCGTTCACAGGACCGTTCTTTTCTGGACTACTTATACAGCCGTTTTCATTCTGTGCGCGGCCAGCATCTATATCATATTTTCCTCTCAGAAAACATCCTTTCTCTGGATGACGGATGGACTTCTCCAGCACTACACAGCCTTTTCCCATCTTTGCGATTTTATGAAGGGGCTTGTTACTTCTAAGGCAAGCCTGTTCAGCTTCTCCTTAGGGCAGGGCGCCGATGCGGTTACAACCCTGAACAGCTATAACTCTACGGATCCGGTCTACTGGCTGGCCGCTGTTATTAAGCCGCTTTCCAGGGTCGGAAGATATACCCTGGCTCTTTATATCAAGCTTTACCTCACCGGGGCCTTCTTCATTCTCTACTGCACCTCGATCGGGAAACGGTTAGGCGCCGCTGTTGCCTGCGGCGCGTTGACGTATGCCTTCTCAAGCCAGGCGCTCTTCGTGTTCGCGCGGCATCCGAATTTCATGTCAGGCGTTTATTGTTTTCCTCTGATTCTGGCGGGAATTGAGTTTCTCTGCAGGAAGCAGGACAGCCGGGTGTTCGTAGGGTCCGTCGTATTCAGTCTGTTTACGGATTTTTACACCTTCTACATGAATGTGATCCTGGCGGTTATTTACGTCCTTTCCCAGTGCGTCTGCAACATTCTCCGTGAACGGTCCGGGGAAGCGGTCAGACGGGAAATCAGGAAGATCCTCGCGATCCTGGGCTCCGGCGTGATGGGGGTATTCCTGTCAGCCGTCGTTCTGCTGCCGACACTTTACGCTTTCTCTATTAATACCCGGGTCGGCGGGGTGACGGGCGACACGGTATCCTTATTCAGTTATACCCAGGATTTCATTAAGGAATTTATGGAATCCCTTTTTACCCCGAGTATGACCCCAGCATACAGGGTTCATCCAGGATTTACGACCATTACCGGGGTCAGCGCGGCCGCGATCATTCCGCTTTCGTTCTTATTCTCCAGAAGAAGGGAAAACACTCTTCTTAAGTATTATATCATCCTGACCGCTGTCTTATTATGCGTACCTGCCGTGGGCATCTTGATGAACGGCTTCGGCTACGCGACCAACAGGTGGAGCTATGCCCTGGTATTTTATGTGGCCCTAGCCGTCGTCGCGATGTACCCGAGGCTGTCAGAGGTTACGCCTGGTGAAAAGGGAATCGCGTATTCGATCATTCTGACTTACGTACTCTTCTGCTTTCTGGTCTACAAAGAGAATGAAACGGACAGCAGGATGTACACAGCGCTGTGGGTGATCGTTCTCGTGACGGGGATCTTCGCCATCGCCTCGCGCCTTAAGGCTGATCAGGTTCAGAAAGTGTTTCCGGTCTTATTAATCGCGGGGATCCTGTTTCTGACCAACTTCACATTCGGGCCGAAGTATGGAAATTACATTTCAGAGTTCAGCAGAACCGCGGACGTCCGCGGCTATGTCGAGACCAGCGGATCCGTGGTGCGGCAGCTGAAGGACGACAGTTTCTATCGTGTTGAGGCGCAGGGAAGAGCGACGAATACGGAGTTCTACAATCATTACCATGGGACGACGATCTGGTGGAGCATGCTTCCGAAGAACGTATACGATTATTATACAGGGACTTCTCTGTGCACAGTGACCCAGAACTGTAATTTTAAGGGCCTGGACGGGAGAGTCGGCCTCATGGCGCTGGCGGGCGTGAAATACTACACGGTCCCGAAAGTCGGCGCTGCCGCCATCCCCTATGGGTTCGAGAAGATCGGCGTAAAATCTGAGAAATACCTGGCGTATAGAAACGACTACGCCCTTCCGCTCGGCTATTTATACAATCATTGCGTGCGGACGGAGGATTATGAGAAGCTTAACGGCGTTGAACGGGAATATGCCCTGCTGAAGGGCGCCGTTATTGATGAGAAGATAGACGGAATAGACAGGATTCAGCCTTCCATTCCATTACGAAGCCTGCCCTTCGATGTCGCGGAAACCGACGGCGTCACCATCCGGGATAACAGGTTCGAGTCTGTCAGGGCCGGATCGACAGTGAAGCTGACGGTTGATGTCCCGGAAGGATACGGAATCTATTTTTCCATCGACAAGCCGGTGCTGGAGCTTGATGAGGATGAGCTCATAACGAATGATGTAACAGAGATGAATATCAGCGTTGCCCGTGATGCGGAAGGGTATCGGATACAGAAGATCGGAAGGATATCCAATAGAAAAAATCAGTGGTTTGTAGACAGAAAAGAATTCGCCTATAATCTGGGTTCTGGCGGAGCGGGCGAGAACACAATCACACTGGGATTCGATCGCAAGGGAACGGTATCCTTCTCCGACTGCCATGTTTACGCGGTGCCGATGGACATGTACCGGAAGGATGTCAGCGCGTTAAGAGAGAATACATTAAAGAACATCTCAGTTTCCCCGGACAAGGTCGAAGGCATCATCGATTCCGCTGAGAAGGGAGTGCTTCAGTTTTCGATCCCCTACGGAAAGGGATGGACGGCGTACGTGGATGGAAAGAAAGCGAGGCTTTATCAATCGGGCGGGCTCTATATGGCGGTCGCGGTAGGCCCGGGGACACATCGCGTCGAATTGGATTACTGTACGCCGTATCTGAAAGAGGGCGCGATCCTCTCCGGACTTGCCCTGGCCCTGTATATAGCGATTCGCTGCCTGCGAAGGAGAAAGCGTAACAGGCAGTCATAGGTAGAGGGCGCGGTCCTTCCCCCGCGATGGCGGCGGGAGGCAGTCTCGCTTTTCCTGCTTCCGCCGCTGCGGGGCCTTTCCCCCGCGATGGCGGCTGGAGGCGGAATTATCAATGGGCGGGGGCATTTTCGGTTGACGCTCCGCCGGCTGCTGTGCTATAATCTTACTACCGTTCAGGCGGTAGGCTTCCGTGGCTCAGTTGGTAGAGCAGCACATTCGTAACGTGCAGGTCATCGGTTCGAGTCCGATCGGGAGCTCCATGAAGGTCCGTTGTGCGCCGATACGCACGGCGGGCTTTTTTCGGAGGCTTCGTGCACATGTGTGGGTAGGAAATAGCCTCTGCCTACCATAATAACAATTGAAAAGGTCATCGGACTCTCGTAATGTAT
>CACZTH010000070.1 GCA_902784035.1 uncultured Eubacteriales bacterium | reverse complement strand
TAAGGGAGATAGCATCATGAAGTTCAAGGGAACCGCATTTCGCTACGGGCGCGACGTCGACACGGACGTGATCATCCCCGCCCGCTATCTGAACACTCAGGATGAGAAGGACCTGGCTTCCCACTGCATGGAAGACATCGATCAGACCTTCACCCAGCGGGTGAAGCCCGGTGACATCATGGTCGCCGGTGAGAACTTCGGCTGCGGCTCCTCCCGGGAGCACGCCCCCATCGCCATTAAAGCCAGCGGCATCAGCGTCGTCATCGCGGCCACCTTCGCCCGGATCTTCTACCGGAACGCCATCAACATCGGCCTGCCCATCATGGAATGTCCTGAAGCGGCGGCGTCGATCCGGGAAGGCGACGAGGTCGAGGTGGATTTCGACGCCGGCGCCATCCGGGACATCAGCCAGGGCCAGACCTGGCAGGCGGCTCCCTTCCCACCCTTCATCCAGGAAATCATCCAGGCGGGCGGGCTCCTGAACAGCCTGAAAGGAGATTCGAAATGAACTATAAGATCGCAGTCATCCCCGGGGACGGAATCGGCCCGGATGTGGTCGGTGAGGCCATCCGGGTCCTGGACGCCGTCGGCGCCAGATTCGGCCACCACTTCGAATATACGAAAGTCCTGGCGGGCGGCGCCGCCATCGACGCCTATGGCCAGTGCCTGCCGGAGGAAACAGTGAAAACCGCGCGGGCCGCGGACGCCGTTCTCCTGGGCGCGGTGGGCGGCCCCAAGTGGGACGATGTACCCGGTGACCAGCGGCCGGAGCGGGCACTCCTCGGCCTCCGGAAGGCCCTGGGTCTCTACGCCAATATCCGTCCCGCCATGGTCTTCCCGGACCTCGCCGACGCCTCTCCCCTGAAGCCCGAGATCATCGGGTCCGGCCTGGACCTGGTCATCGTCCGGGAGCTGACCGGCGGCATCTATTTCGGGGAGAAGGGAAGAAGGGACACGGACCTGGGTCCGGCCGCCTACGACGTAGAGCAGTATTCTGAGATGGAGATCCGCAGGATCGCCAGGATCGCCTTCGACATGGCCATGAAACGGCGGAAGAAGGTCACAAGCGTCGATAAGGCCAATGTCCTCGAGTCCTCCCGCCTCTGGCGGAAGACCGTCGCCGACGTGTCGAAGGACTACCCGGAGGTGGAGCTGGACAACCTCTATGTGGATAACGCCAGCATGCAGCTGGTCCGGAACCCCCAGCAGTTCGACGTGATCCTGACCAGCAACCTCTTCGGCGACATCCTCTCCGATGAGGCCAGCCAGATCACCGGCTCCATCGGCATGCTTCCCTCCGCCAGCCTGACCGACGGCAGCTTCGGCATGTACGAGCCTGTCCACGGGTCCGCCCCTGACATCGCGGGCACTGGAAAGGCCAACCCCATCGCCACCATCCTGTCCGCCGCCATGATGCTGCGGGATACCTTCGGCCTGCTGGATGAAGCGGACGCGGTCGAGAAGGCTGTAGACCAGTTCCTCCACGACGGATTCCGGACGGCGGACATCGCCCGGGGCCAGGGCAGGGTCCTGTCCACCAGGGAGACCGGTGAGAAGATCGCCGCCTTCATCGGCGCCTGAGAACGAGAGAATGAGGGAATGAGAGAATGAGAACAAAAGACCGCCTGGCAGGCGCGCCTTTGTTCTCTCCCGCCTTCAGAACATCAAAAAGCCATCCGGGGTCCATCCCGGGTGGCTTTTCTCGATCCGCCGCGCTCTTCCCGCGCTATTCCTCCGTGCCGGTCAGCTGAAGCTCCTCCGCGTGCGCCTTCATGCCCTCGATCACGATGGCGGCCACATCCCGCAGATCCATATCCAGCATCTCACAGCCCTTCAGGATCAGGGGCCGGTCACATTTCGCCGCGAACTTCTTATCCTTCCACTTCTTCATGAAGCTCTTCAGGCTCATGTCCACGATCCCATGCGGCCGCATCCTGGCCGCCGCCTGGACGATGCCTGTCAGCTCGTCCGCTGTGAACAGGCTCTTCTCCATAGGGGTCTCCGGCTTGATATCGTTGCAGATCCCGTAACCGTGAGCCAGAATGGCGCGGATGTCCTGCTCAGGCACGCCCAGCGCCCGAAGCGGCTCCTCGGTGTGAGCCAGGTGCTCCTCCGGGAATTTCTCATAGTCATAATCATGGAGCCAGCCCACAGCTTCCCACTCCTCCCGGTCGCCGCCGAAATGGTCCGCGAGCGCTCCCATGGCCGCGGATACGTTGGCCGCGTGGAGAAGCAGGTGGTCTTCTGTCACCATGGTGGCGTTGATCTTCTTCGCTTCTTCTAATGTCAGTTTATCCATGAATCAATCCTCCTTTAGGATTTAATTCTATCAAACTGTATTCAGATGGGCAATGCCGGACCCTTGGATGTACACACTAAAATACATGAGATTTTATCTTAAAAATTCTTATCATTTTACAAAATCATCCTTACCCCTCTCATCCTCCCTCTATTTCTGCTATAATGGACGAGATACGTGACTGTACATGAGGAGGTCTTTGACTTTGCCAGATAAATGGAAAGAATTCTATTCGAATAAAGAAAACCTGAAGAAGCTGATCCTGCCCGCGGTCGTTTTGATCCTGCTGGTCTCCTTCCTGCTGCACCTATTCACGGTCAACCGGAACGCCGACGTTTCGGCCGCCCAGATCCGCGCCGCGGTGAAGAAGGTCTCCGACCATGACTACTCCACCGTGGAGAAGGTCCAGACCCAGATCCGCCAGGTGACCCGGAACCAGGGCTCCGCCCAGAACGTGGCCACCCTCCGCGCCCGCTACCAGCGCGCCTTCCAGGGTTCCATCGTGGTGGGCGACTCTGTGACGGAAGGACTGAGCCTCTATGGCTACCTGTCTGAGGATCAGGTCTTCAGCGTGGTGGGCGCCTCCCTTCTCACGGACAGCCTCTTCCAGAAGGCCGCCGCGGCGAAGCCGAAATACGCCTTCTTCGCCTTCGGCATGAACGACATGGGGAACTTCCGCGGAGACGCGGATAAATTCATCAAGCAGTACCGGAAGGTCCTGAAGAAGTTCGAGAAGGCTTCCCCGAAGACGAAGATTTACATCTGCACCATCACCAAGCCGACCGCCGGCGCGATGAAGCTGAACAAGTCCATTACCCACTATGCCGAATTCAATAAGGCGCTGAAGAAGATGTGCCGGGAGGACGATCTCCCTGTGGTGAATGTGACGCCTATCCTGATCGAACATCCGGAATTCTACGCCGAAGACGGCATCCACGCCAACACTACCTACTACCCCTATTGGATCGAAAAAATGATCCAGGAGGCCGGTCTCGAATGAACCAGAACGACTCTGAAATGAAGCACCCTGAATTCAGACCTTTCAATATAGAACAATTAAAGAATATCCCCAGGGAGACGGTCGTGAAGCTGGTTCTTCTGCTGGTTCTCGCCCTGTTTCTGGCGGCTGTCTACGCCAGGACCTACGCGAAGGACGTCTCTCTGAAGGACGTTGACACCCGTCTGGTCAAGGAAACGGACTGTGAGAAATACCAGGTTCAGACTGCCCGCCAGCTTTACCAGTTTCTGGAACTGAACGCCCAGGATTATGAAGAAGTGCTCTATCGGAAAAGCACGGAAACCATGAGCGCTGACGAGCTCCTGATCGTGAAGGCGAAGAGCGGCGAGGACCTAGACGCGGTCCAGGACGCGGTCGAGGAGCGGATTCGTTCTCAGATCAGTGTTTTCGAGGGATATGGGCCGACCCAGACCGCCCGGCTGAAGAACGCCCTGATTTATAAGAAGGGCCGCTATTTGTTTTATTGTGTCGCGAAAAATCCGGAGAAATATGAGGAGGTGTTCCGCCGTGCTCTTTAGCAGCATCCTCTTCATCTTCTATTTCCTGCCCATCGTCCTGGCGGTCTATTTCCTGATCCCCGCCCGCTTCATCCGGGCCAGGAACGGTGTCCTTCTTCTGGCCAGCCTGATCTTCTACAGCTGGGGGGAACCGGTTTATGTCTTCCTGATGATCTACAGCGCCTTCTTCAACTATTACCTGGCCCTCTGCATTCACGAGGAGAAGAAGAAGGGCGGGACCGGCAGGCGGAACCTGGCCTTCGCGGTGATCGTGGACCTGTTTATTTTGTCCTTCTTTAAATACTACGGATTCCTGATGGGGAACATCAACCACCTGTTCGGGCTCCACCTTCACTATACCCAGCTGGCCCTCCCCATCGGCATCTCCTTCTATACCTTCCAGGCCATGTCCTACATCTTCGATGTGTACAGAGGCACCACCACCGTCCAGAAGAATCCCCTGAGATTCGCCCTCTACCTGTCCCTGTTCCCCCAGCTCATCGCCGGTCCCATCGTGAAGTACCGGGATGTGGCGGAGCAGCTGGACCACCGGGAGACGACCTTAGAAGGCTTCGGTTACGGCGCCTCCCGGTTCGTATTCGGCCTGGGGAAGAAGGTCCTTCTGGCCAACGCCTTCGGGGCCCTCTTTAAATCGGTCACCGCCCTTCCCGACAGTAAACTTTCGGTCGTCACGGCCTGGCTGGGCGCCCTGGCCTATACCCTCCAGATCTACTTCGATTTCAGCGGTTATTCAGACATGGCGATCGGCCTGGGCAGGATGTTTTGCTTCGAGTTCCTGGAGAACTTCCGTTACCCCTACATTTCCCAGTCCGTCACGGAATTCTGGCGCCGCTGGCATATTTCCCTGTCCAGCTGGTTCCGGGAATATGTATACATTCCGCTGGGAGGAAACCGGGTCTCCGTGCCCCGGCACCTCCTCAATCTGCTGATCGTCTGGGGCCTTACAGGACTCTGGCACGGAGCCAGCTGGAACTTCGTCATCTGGGGCCTCTATTACGGCGTCATCCTGATCCTCGAGAAGTACCTGCTGAGAAACCGGCTGGAGAAGCTCCCCGCCTGGGCCCGCCACCTCTACACCATGGTCATCGTCACCATCGGATGGGTCTTCTTCAGCAGGGACAGCCTGGCCTCGGCCTGGCAGACCATCGGGATCATGTTCGGAAACGGGGCCTTCCCCTTCGCCGACGGGACCACCTTCTACCTGCTCCGAACCAACCTGATTCTCCTGATCCTGGGAATTTTCCTGTCCTCCTCCCGGCCTATCCGGGCCTTCCGAAGAAGGACTGAGGATCAGCCGATCTTCGGAATCATCTGCCTGGGCGGGATCCTGCTCCTGTCCACTGCCAGCCTGATTTTCAGCTCCTATAACCCCTTCCTGTATTTCCGTTTCTGATCCCGAGAAAGGAGGTCACGCCATGAGTACGAACCGGCAGCGATTCAATAAATTATGCGCCATCTGCTTCATTGCCGTACTGGCGCTGGTTTTTCTCGGGAATCTATTCATGAAGGACCGGAGCTTCAGCAGCGAGGAAAACCGGGTGCTTCAGGAAATGCCCCGCCTGTCTCCTTCCCTCTACCTGTCCGGCCGCTATGAGACCAAGCTGGACAGCTATGTAAACGACCAGTTCATCTTCCGCGACCGGCTGATCCGGGTGAAAGCGGCCCAGGACATGACCCTGGGGGCCCTGGTCTCGAACGGGGTGATCCGGGGAAAGGACCATTATCTGATGGAGGAACTGGCCGTCCCCGGCAGGTCCTTCCAGGAGACCCAGGCCGCGGTCCTCGCCTTCCGGAAGAAATACCCGGGAAAGCGGATGTATTTCCTCCTGGCCCCGAACGCCGCCAACATTCTTTCTGACAAGCTGCCCGCCGCGGTCCAGGTGGCGGACCAGAACGGCGCCATGGACGCCTTTTTCCGCCAGCTCCGGAAGTCTTCCATCACCCCGCTGGATGTCCGGACGCCCCTCCAGGAGGCCGCGAAGAGCACGCAGGTCTATTACCGCACCGACCATCACTGGACGACAGAAGGCGCCTACGCCGCCTATAAGAGCATCCTGTCCGCCATGAAGATCACGGACACGGTCCGCTACGACCGGGAGACCGTGAAAAATGACTTCCGCGGCACCCTGGCCTCGAAGAGCGGCTTTCCTAACGGCCTGAACGACAGCATCACCATCTTCCTTCCCCGGGACCATACCGGCGCGCGGAACTCCATCTTTTTCTTCTCGGACACGAAGGAGAAGACCACGGATTTCTACCAGCTTAAGCACCTGTCGGAGAAGGACGCCTACCAGGTTTTCGGCGGCGGCAACCACCCCAGTTATACGGTGGAGACGCCCCGGCGGAACGGCCGGGTCCTCCTGCTCCTGAAGGACTCCTACGCCAACTGTTTCGTGCCCTTCCTGGCCCAGGACTTCCGGAAGATCATCGTGGTGGATCCCCGCTACTACTTCGGCAATCTGAACACCCTGATGACGTCTCAGGGCGTCACCGACGTGCTGTTCCTGTATAATGCCAACACCCTGTTCCAGGACACCGCGCTGAAAATGGCGCTGGCTGGCTGAGAACCGGCGAAGGGAATAGTCATCATGATGGGATCTTTGCTTCTCGCGGTTATCTATCTGATCTTTGTCAGTCTGGGCCTTCCGGACTCGCTTCTGGGCTCCGGCTGGCCTTCCATGCAGGTCGATTTCGGCGTGCCCTCGTCTCATGCCGGATATGTATCCATGACAATCTCCCTGATGACGGTCATCTCCGCGTTGGCAAGCCCCAGGCTGATCAGACGCTTTCAGACCCAGTGGATCGTGATTGTTTCCATTGGGATGACCGTGCTGGGACTGCTGGGCTTTTCATTCTGCGGATCCTATGGGGCGCTGTTTCTTTTCGCAATTCCCTACGGACTGGGCGCGGGCGCTGTCGACGCGGCTATCAACAACTACGTGGCTCTTCATTATCCGTCATCCGTCATGAATTTCCTTCACTGCTTCTATGGCGTCGGCGCTATGATAAGCCCCTTCATCATGTCCATGGCCCTGAAAATGGCGATGTGGAATGACGGCTACCGCTGGACCGCTTTCCTTCAGATGGGCATCCTGCTGATCGTCATCATATCCCTGCCCCTCTGGAAAGCTGGACAGGCAGAAGTGAAGGAGGAGAGCCCGGGCAGTGCCGGGATCCAGGAAACCCTGAAGGTTCCCGGCGTCATCCCCACCCTGACTGCCTTCTTTGCCTGCTGCTCCGGCGAAGCGACCTGCTCTCTGTGGACACCCAGTTATTTCGCGAGCACGAAGGCCGGCCTGGACGCCCAGACGGTCGCCTCCTTCGGATCCCTGATCTTCGGCGGCCTCATGCTGGGCAGACTCATCTCCGGATTTATCTCCAACAGGCTGGGTGACCGGATGATGATCCGCCTCGGTATCTGTGTGGAGTTTGCCGGGATCCTGCTGGTGGCGCTTCCGCTGAAGGGCTATCTGCCTGCCGCGGTTGGCTTCGCTGTCATTGGGACCGGCCTGGGACCTGTATATCCGGCCATCCAGCACATGGCGCCGGTGAACTTCGGGAAACGTTACAGCTCGTCTGTCATCGGTCTTCAGATGGCATCCGCCTATATCGGCACCACCCTTATGCCCATGGTGTTCGGACATATCCAGCAGGCTGTCGGCATCCGAATCATGCCCTATTGGATCCTGCTCTTCGCTGTACTGAACCTGACATTTCTGGAATTTGCCTACCGCCTGGTCGCGAACGGCGGAAAGAAGCATGAATATAAACGCTAATCTAAAAGTGAGCCATTTGGACTTCGAACGCTGACTTGAAAGTGAGCCGCTTGATCAGGTACTCTGAATAAAAT
>CACZTH010000069.1 GCA_902784035.1 uncultured Eubacteriales bacterium | reverse complement strand
CATGTCCTTCACGGCAATAGGAATTTTCACGGTGGTCATGAACGTCGCGGCAGCCCTGGGGGTGGACGGCCTGCTTCATTTCATGCAGGTGGGGTCAGAGGTCTACGGGCCCATGCGGCAGTATACGAGGATCATTTTCTGCGGGATCCTGGCGACCTTCTTCTACAATTATTTCGCCAGCGTCCTCCGGGCCGTCGGGAATTCCCTGATTCCCCTGGTCTTCCTGGCCCTGTCATCTGTGCTGAACATCGTCCTGGACCTGGTCTTCGTGATCGGTTTCGGCTGGGGGATCCGGGGCGCGGCCTGGGCCACGGTCCTCTCCCAGTATGTGTCCGGCCTGGGCGTTCTGGTCTATACCCAGGTCCGGCTGCCCCAGCTCCGCTTCCGGCGGGAAGCGATGCGTTTCGACGGGCCGGCCTTCCGCAGGATCGCCAGCCTGGCGGTTCTGACCAGCGCCCAGCAGTCCATCATGAACTTCGGCATCCTCCTGGTCCAGGGCCGGGTCAATTCCTTCGGGACCGATGTCATGGCCGCCTTCGCCGCGGCAGTGAAGATCGACACCCTGGCTTACTCGCCGGTCCAGGACTTCGGGAACGCCTTCTCCACCTTCGTCGCCCAGAACAACGGCGCCCGGAGCCCGGAACGGATCCGGGAAGGGACGCGGAAGTCGGCCCTGGCGGTCCTGGTCTTCTGCCTGGTCATCAGCGCGGCGGTCTTCTTCTTCGGCGGGCTCTTCCTCCGGGCCTTCGCGAAGGAGCCGTCCATCATCGCCATCGGCGTCCTCTACCTCCGGATCGAAGGCGCCTTCTACTGTCTGATCGGCTTTCTCTTCATGTTTTATGGCTATTTCCGTGCCCTGGAGCGTCCGGCTGTGTCGACCATCCTGACGGTGATCTCTCTGGGTACCAGGGTGGTCCTGGCCTACGGCCTGTCGGCCCTTCCGGCTCTGGGGGTCAAAGGCATCTGGATGAGCATTCCCATTGGCTGGGGGCTGGCAGACCTGGCGGGCCTGGCCTTCTATTTCCGGGGGCGGGGCGCCGGCTCGGCCGGGGGCATCTGCTCGGGCGCCGGAAAGGAGAATCGATAAAGAAAGAGGGCATCCCTCTGTCGGGGATACCCTCTTTCCTTCCTGGCGGAGAGCCCGGGATTCGAACCCGGGGCCCTTGCGGGCACGGCATTTCGAGTGCCGCACGATAGACCACTCTGACAACTCTCCCTATGGCCATGGATGGCTTTTATGGCACACAGTATATCATATCAGGGAGCGGCTTTCAAATGGTTTTGTCTGAGACGGGAAGGGTATAGGGAAAGTGTAACGAGGGAGTTCGACTTATAACGGTCAAGCGGAAATAGGTGATCATGAAGGAGAAAGGGAATGAGTGACCCAAGAAACGAGAAGCTGGCGGACCTGCTGGTCCACTATTCCTGCAGGCTCAGGGCGGGAGAGAAGATCCTCATCGATTATACGGGGGAGGAGTGCGTGCCCCTGATCCGGTGCCTGGTGAAGGAGGTCTACCGGGCGGGGGGACTGCCGTACGTGAACGCCCAGGACCGGACGGTCCTGCGGGAGCTGCTGCTGGGGGCAACGGAGGACCAGCTGCGTTTTCAGAATGAGTATGAGCTCGCCCAGATGAAGGGTATGGACGCTTACATCGCGGTCCGGGGCGGTCAGAATACGTCGGAACTCTCGGATGTGCCCCCGGAGAAGCTGAACCTGTACAGCCGGCTGACCAGTCCGACCCTGGACTGGCGGGTCGACCGGACGAAGTGGGTGGTCCTCCGCTATCCCAACGCTTCCATGGCCCAGGCGGCGGGGAAGAGCCAGGAGGCCTTCGAGGACTTCTATTATAAGGTCTGCACCCTGGACTACTCGAAGATGTCGAAGGCCATGGATCCCCTGAAAGAGCTCATGGACCGGACCGACCGGGTCCGGATCGAGGGACCGGGGACGGACCTGACCTTCTCCATCCGGGGGATCGGGGCTGTGAAATGCGACGGCATCTGCAACATCCCGGACGGGGAGGTTTACACGGCGCCGGTGAAAGACTCCATGAACGGGGTCATCGCCTATAACACCGTGTCCCTGGAGCAGGGCTTCACCTTCGAGGACATCCGGTTCGAGGTGAGGGACGGGAGAATCATGAAGGCTTCCGCGAATGACACGGAGCGGCTGAACGCGATCCTGGACACCGATGAGGGCGCCCGCTTCTTCGGCGAGTTCTCCTTCGGCATGAACCCCTACATCCTTCACCCCATGAAGGACACGCTTTTCGACGAGAAGATCGCCGGCAGCTTCCACCTGACACCGGGCATGTGCTATGAGGATGCCCCGAATGGGAATAAATCCGCGGTCCACTGGGACCTGGTCATGATCCAGCGGCCGGACTACGGCGGCGGCAGGATCTGGTTGGATGACCAGCTGGTCCGGGAGGATGGCCGATTCGTGCTGCCGGAGCTGGCGGGCCTGAATCCGGAAAACCTGAAATAAATTTCGGGAATCCCGGGAAAATATTATTGACAAAAGAAATTAAATTGAGTACAATCTAATTGTAAGAAATAGAAAAACAAGCCAAGCCTGATAAGGAGGAAATGATGGAGTTCAAGTTTGATAAGAGCAATTTCGAAGCGGAAGTTCTGAAGAGCGACAAGCCCGTGCTGGTCGATTTCTACGCCGACTGGTGCGGTCCCTGCCAGAGCATGGGGCCCATGATCCAGGAGCTGGCCAGCCAGTATGACGGCCGGATCAAGATCGGGAAGGTGAATGTGGACGAGAATCAGGAACTGGCCATCCAGTACGGTGTCATGACCATCCCGAACTTTAAATTCTTCAAGGGCGGCCAGGTAGTAGACAGCACCATCGGTGTCACCTCGAAAGAGGAGATGGAGCAGCGGATCGAGAACGTCCTGTAAGCAGGTTGTCTGAATCATTCATCCCTGCTGATCCGGCGGCGCCGCTTCCGGATCAGCAGGGTGTCAGAGGAAAGGAGCGCGCCCATGCGTGATTTCATCATCATCGGAAGCGGCCCCGCCGGCATCACGGCGGGCATCTACGCGGCCAGGGCCCGGCTGGACGCCGTGATCCTGGAGAAGGCCTATGTGAGCGGCGGGCAGATCATGAATACCTATGAGGTGGACAATTATCCGGGTCTCCCGGGCATCTCCGGCATGGATCTGGCGAAGGCTTTCCGCGGCCACGCGGAAAAGGCCGGCGTAGAGATCCAGCAGGCGGAGGTGAAAGGGATCGAGGTCCTGCCGGACCGGAAAATCGTCCATACGTCGAAAGGGGACCTGGAGACGAAGACGGTCCTGATCGCCACCGGCGCCGGCCACCGGAAGCTGGGAATCCCGGGGGAGCAGGAGCTGACCGGCCGGGGCGTGTCTTACTGCGCCACCTGTGACGGAAACTTCTTCCGGAATCGAACCACGGCGGTCATCGGCGGCGGGAACGTGGCCGTGGAGGACGCCATTTTCCTGTCCCGGCTCTGTCAGAAGGTCTACCTGGTCCACAGAAGGGACGAGCTCCGGGCTGAGAAGATCCTGCAGGAGTCTCTGTTCGACCAGGATAATGTGGAGATCGTCTGGAACGCTGTTCCGGAGGAGATCCAGGAGGAAAACGGGGTGGCCGCCCATCTGCTGGTGAAGGAGAAAACCACGGGTCAGTCCCGTACCCTGGATGTGAACGGGGTGTTCGTGGCCGTCGGGATCGTGCCGGATTCCCAGGCCTTCCAGGGAGTCGTGGACATGGACGAGGCCGGCTATATCCGGGCTGGCGAGGACGGACGGACCTCAGTGCCGGGGATCTACGCGGCCGGCGATGTCCGGACGAAGGCCCTGCGGCAGATCATCAACGGAGCGGGCGACGGGGCCAACGCCGTGAATTCCTGCCAGAAGGACCTGGCCACCGGAAGCTGGAAATAGGGGCCGGGAAGGGCGCCGAAATTCGAAGATCGAGCGATCCTGCGTTCGATCCGCGGCGGGGAGAGCCGCGTGAAAGAAGGGAAAGAGAGAAGGAATATGAGCATTTATGATTATAAGCTGATCAATATGAAGGGGGAGGAGGTCTCTCTGAAGAGCTTCGAGGGGAAGGTTCTGCTCATCGTGAACACGGCGACGGGCTGCGGGTTCACGCCGCATTATGAGGACCTGGAGCGTCTTTACGAGACCTATCATGACAGGGGATTGGAGATCATCGACATTCCCTGCAACCAGTTCCTGGGCCAGGCGCCGGGAAGCGACAAGGAGATCCACCAGTTCTGCCAGCTGAAGTATAATACTTCCTATGAGCAGTATACCAAGTCTGACGTGAACGGGGAGAAGGAACTGCCCTTATACACCTATCTGAAGTCTCAGCAGGGTTTCAAGGGATTTCAGGGCCCCCAGGCCCAGGTCATGGATGATCTGCTGGCGGGGATCGACCCGGACTATAAGAATAATCCCGCAATTAAATGGAACTTCACGAAGTTTATCGTGGACAGGAAGGGCGCTGTGGTGGCACGGTTCGAACCGACCGACGGCATGGACGCGGTCGAGGACTGTGTGAAGTCGCTCCTGTAGGAGTTTTCTGGGAGGCGGGGAGCCCGGGCGCGGGAATCGGGGCGCCGGGCGGCGCCCGCGGTACGTATGACGAAAGCCGGTGGAAGGGAGAAGATATGTACGATTTTACTATCTATGTGCCGACCCGGATCCATTTCGGGCGGGCTCAGATCAGTCATCTGTCGGAGCTTCGGGAGAGCGGGGAGAAGGTTCTCCTGGCCTATGGCGGAGGCAGCATCAAGCGGAACGGGATCTATGACCATGCCCTGTCCATTCTGAAGGAGGCGGGGCTCCAGGTGTTCGAGCTGGCCGGCGTGGAGCCGAACCCCAGGATTGAGACGGTCCGGAAGGGGGTAGAGATCTGCCGGACAGAGGGGATCGACATGGTCCTGGCCATCGGCGGCGGCAGCACCATTGACTGCGCGAAGGTGGTGGCGGCGGGTGCCAGATATGACGGGGACCCCTGGGACCTGGTCCTGGACCGGACGAAGATCCGATCTGCCCTGCCCATCTACGCGGTCCTGACCCTGGCGGCCACCGGTTCGGAGATGGACATGCACGCGGTCATCTCGGACATGACGAAGAATGAGAAGTGGGGAACCGGGGCGGAGGCGCTCCTCCCCACCATGTCCATCCTGGACCCGTCCTATACTTTCTCTGTCTCGAAGAAACAGACGGCGGCGGGCACGGCGGACATGATGAGCCACACCTTCGAGAATTACTTCAGCTTCGAGGAAGGGGCGGATGTCCAGAAGAGATTCGGAGAGGCCCTCCTGAAGGTCATGATTAAATACGGGCCCATCGCGCTGGCCCATCCAGATGACTATGACGCCAGGGCCAACCTGATGTGGGCGGCAAGCCACGCCATAAATGGCCTGACCCGCGCTGGCTGCGCCCCTGCCTGGTGCGTCCATCCCATGGAGCATGAACTGTCCGCCTTCTACGACATCACCCACGGCGAGGGTCTGGCCATCCTGACCCCGGCCTGGATGGAGCATGTGCTGGACGTCAGGACCGCCCCCATCCTCGCTGCCTACGCCCGGAACGTCTGGGGCGCGGCTGAGTCTGATGATCTGGAGGCTGCCCGCGCCGGGATCCAGAGGACCCGGGACTTCTTCTTCAAGACCATGGGTCTGCCGGAGAACCTTCGTGCGGTGGGGATTACCGACGAGCAGCATTTCGAGAAGATGGCCGAGAAGGCGTCGGCCGCCTGCGTGAACAGCTTCGTTCCCCTGTCGAAGGAGGATGTGATCGAGATCTACCGGAAGGCATTTTGAGCTGACCGGAAGGTCTTTTGAACCGGGGCTATCCCCTTGTCTTTCTGACCGGGTTCAGATGAGAATCCTTTACAAACGGTAGGCCGCGGGTCATTCCGCGGTCTTTCTTCGGTAGGCCGCGGGTCATCCCGCGGTCTTTCTTCGGTATGCCGCGGGTCATTCCACGGGCTGTCTGACCGGGTAGAGGAGGGTGATCTGATAGAAATGGCTGTCGGCCCGGATCAGGACCTCGCCGCCCATGAGCTCCATCATCTTCTTAATGTTCTTCACGCCGATGCCGGTGCTTTCCTTCAGCTCCCGGGACGCGGCGACTCCGTTGCGGAAAACCAGGCCGATGTAGCGCTCCTGGTTTTCGGTGGTGATGTGGAAGGAACTGAGGGTGACGGGCCGGGAGGGGGCGGCGTACTTGATGATGTTGGACGTGATGTTGTCCATGATCCGCATGGAGAAATCGGGGCTCATGGCCAGGACCGTGTCGAACCAGCGGATGTGATCGTCCACCAGGAAGCCGTTTTTCGTCAGATATTCCTTCTGACTGGTTATTTTAGCCTGGAAGACCTCGGTGAAGCTGGCCTCGTCCAGGATGACCTCCTTCTGGGTGTTCAGGAAGGAGATCAGGAAAAGGTTGTTGGTGATGTCCTTTATCTGCTCCCCCTTCTCCTGGATCTTCTCGATGTAATGACTTTCCTCCTCCGGAGTCCGGTACTGGCCGGTCCGGAGGAGTTCTGTATACATGAGAAGCGCGGTGAGGGGGGTCTTCAGGTCGTGGGACATCTCGGAGATGGTCTGCTGGTTCTCCTGGATCATAGCTTCCCTTCGCTGGATCTGGGCGCTCAGGGTCTGCCGCATCTGGTCCACGTAGCGGGCGATCTGGGCCAGCTCATCGCTTCCCTTCACGGTCACGGGGTGGTTCAGGTCTCCGTTCTCCAGTTCTTTCACATCCCGGGTCAGGGTCCGGATGTAAATCATCCGCCGGCGGATGGGGAAGAAGGTCAGGAGGAAGAACAGGAGGATGCTGAGGATCAGAAGGAGGATTTCCGTCCTGATGTAGTAGGCGTAGGGGTAGGCGCCATAAAGGTGAACATAGGCGAGGCCGTCCTCGAACTGGATGGGGGTGGTGTATTCCCAGTCATAGTTCGTAGTAGCTGTGGCGCTCCGCTGTTCCGCCAGATCCTGGGCCGTGGCGTTTGGAGCGTTGGAGTCGTAGACCAGCTTATTATTCTTATAGATCCGGAGCTGGGCAACAGGTTCCCGTTTCACCCAGGAGCGGAGCGCCTTTCTGGAGTCGGTCGAAAGATGCTTCTCCTTCACCTGGGTTTGGAGCCGCTGAACCATTTTCTGGTACGCCTTCCGATAGCCGTCAGGGGTGAAGTAGTCGTCCAGACGGTTATAGGCGTAGTTGTCGCTGAAGTAGAAAAAGGCGATGCTGATCAGGGCGGCAAGGAGCATGACCAGAAACAGGTTCAGGAAGATGGAGTGCCGACTGTGGACCGCCAGCCAGGCGTGGAACCTCCTGAGCAGGCTCATGACTGGCCTCCGTTCTTTCCTGCCGGGTCCCCCGGGGCAGTCTTCGCCCGCACGTAACGGTAGCCTTTGCCCCAGACCGTGGTGATTCTGGCAGGGTGCCGGGGGTCGTCCTCGATCCGGACGCGGAGGTTCCGGATGTGGACCATGATCGTATTGTTATTGCCGTAGAAATAGGGTTCGTTCCAGACGGCCTCGTAGATCTGCTGGGCGGAGAAAACCCTTCCCGGCGCCTTCATGAGCAGGCGGAGGATCCCGTATTCCAGGTCGGACATCTCCAGGGGGATCCCTGCCTTCAGGACCTCATTTTCTACGGTGTTTACCCGCAGGTCGCCGTCCTCCATGTACTGGGCCACGTCGGGCTCGCTGGCCCCTTCCTTCCCCTGATAGACCTGGTAGCGGCGGATCAGGGCGTTGATCCTGGCCAGGAGCTCCGGGAAGGAGAAAGGCTTGGTGAGGTAGTCGTCCCCGCCGGCCGTGAGACCCAGGAGCTTGTCATTCTCCTGTGATTTCGCCGTCAGGAAGAGGACCGGCACATTCGACCTGTCCCGGATCAGCTTGCAGACCGTGAACCCTGACATGTCCGGCAGCATCACGTCCAGGACCACGATGTCCGTATCGGGGGTCAGGGCCTCCATGGCGGAATTCCCGTCCGCCGCCGCGTGAATCTCATAATTCGCGTTTCGAAGGAGGATGGACACAGTCTCCCGGATGTCAGGATCGTCTTCCACCAGCAGCACGATCGGTTTCTCCATAATTGCCTTTCTGTCTGAATGAGGCGTCCTGGAATTTAAGAATCCCTTTATGTCCATTTCAGACTTATTTCAGAATTCGTTGATATACTGAAGCCTGGAAGGAGCTGAAAAGCCCTGTTTCCGCTCATTATACACCTGTTCGCACTCTGGTTTCAATTATGGAGGACCTATGAACCTATTCAGGACCATTGAAGCCGCCGCCCGCCGGCACCCCAGTCGGCTCGCCTTTCATGGCCGTCTGGGCGGGATTACTTATGAAGCGCTCTGGGAGCGGTCCGGCCGTCTTGCCGCCTTCCTCGAGAAGGAACTGGGAGAGGACCGGCGGCCGCTGTGCGTCTACGGACATAAAGAACCACTCATGATCGTCAGCTTCCTGGCCTGCGTCCGGTCTGGCCGGGCTTACTGCCCCCTGGACACCAGCATGGCCCAGGAGCGGCTGGACGAGACCGCGGCTGCCGTGGGGAACCGCCTGGTCCTGGCCGCCGCCCCACTCACCCTGGCGGACAAAAATATCCAGGTGGTCGATCCGAACATGCTTCTGGCCTGCACCGAATACTCCGGCAGGATCGACCCTGTCCTGGAGAATGGCCCGGACGACGTCCACTACCTTATCTTCACCTCCGGCAGCACCGGGAAGCCGAAGGGGGTTCCCATCACCACCGGCGCCCTTCAGCACTATCTGGACTGGTACTTCGAAGCCGGCTACGCCGGCCCGAAGGCGGGAATGGAGAGGGTCCTGAACCAAGCCCCCTTCTCCTTCGACCTCTCGGTCATGGATCTCTACAGCAGCCTGACCAGCGGCGCCACCCTGTGGGCGGTGGATCATGATCTTCAGCAGGACCAGCCTGCCCTCCTGGATTACCTGAAGGAAGGACGCCTGGACCACTGGGTCTCCACTCCCTCCTTCGCGGAGATGTGCCTGGCGGACCCCTCCTTCCGGGGAGAGAATTTCCCGGAGATGGACACCTTCCTGTTCTGCGGCGAGACGCTGCCGGTCGGGACGGCGGCCCGGCTCCTGGACCGTTTCCCCCGCGCCCGGGTCATCAATACCTACGGGCCGACCGAATCCACGGTCTGCGTCACCTCGGTCCCGATCACGAAGGACATGACCCTGTCCGGAAAGGACCTCCCCATCGGGGTCCCCAAGCCGGGTTCTGAGATCCTGATCCGGACGGAGGACGCGGCGGGGACGGTTCGTTATACGAAGGAGCCCGGCGTCCGGGGCGAGATGGTCATCCTGGGCGACACCCTGAGCCAGGGCTACTTCCATGAGCCGGAGAAGACGAAGAAGGCCTTCGGCCCGGTCGAATGGAAGGGGAAGACCCAGATCGGCTACCGGACCGGCGACGGGGGCCGCTATGAGACGGACGGCCTCCTCTACTGTGACGGCCGCCTGGACAGCCAGATTAAGTACCATGGCTACCGGATCGAGCTGGGGGACATCGAGGCCAATCTCCTCCGCCAGGACGACATCGCGTCCGCCTGCTGCGTCCCTATGAGAGAGGGAGGCATCGTGAAGGGAATCTGCGCCTTCCTGGTCCGGAAGGACAGTATGACCCCTGACTCCTATGAAGCCCGGAAAGCCGTGAAGACGGAGCTCAGGGCCCTCCTCCCCCGCTACATGGTCCCGAAGAAGATCTGCTTCCTCCCCAGCCTGCCCATGAACGGGAACGGGAAGACAGACCGGCGGGCCCTGGAGGCCATGCTGTGATGCAGCTGTTTAATGATACCTCCTTCTTCTTCTGGGCGGGCGCCCTGAGCCTGCCGGCCTTCCTGCTGGGGATCCTGGAGAAGCCGATCCGCTATTACGGCGGCCTGGTGACCCTGATCTTCCTCTGGCTGGCCATGGGGAAGAACCTGCCGGCCCTGGGCTGGCTGGCGGGGTTCACGGTGGGAGAATACGTTCTCATCCGGGCCTACCTCCACGCGCGGAGGACGAAGGGACGTCAGACGGCGGTCTACCGCCTGGTCCTCTTTCTCTCCATCCTGCCCCTGATCCTGTATAAGATCCTGGGGCTCTGGGGGAATCCCCATCATATCTTCGCCTTCCTGGGTCTGTCCTACCTGACCTTCAAGGCGGCCCAGATGGTGATCGAGATCTATGACGGCCTGATTGAGGAGGCTCCTGCCTTCGATTTCTTCTACCTGATGCTCTTCTTCCCGGACATCACCTCCGGCCCCATCGACCGGAGCCGGCGGTTTTCGGAAGATATCCACAGGAGGATTTCCCGGCAGGAATACCTGGATATGGCGGGCTACGGGGTGTTCCGATTTCTTCAGGGCATGGTCTATAAGCAGGTCGTGGCGGCCCTCTTCTACACGGTCATGAGCTGGTTCGGGATGGACAGGAGCCTGGGATCCATCCTGCTCTACATGTACGCATATGGATTCTATCTGTTCTTCGACTTCGCGGGCTACAGTTCCATGGCGGTGGGAATCAGCTATGTCTTCGGGGTGAAGACGCCGGAGAACTTCCGGGCGCCCTTCGTCTCGAAGGACATGAAAGAATTCTGGGACCGCTGGCACATCACCCTGTCCCACTGGTTCCGGGACTTCATTTTCACCCGGGTCATGATGGTGCTGACCAGGCGAAGGGTGGGGAAGGACAAGCTGACCCGGGCCTCCCTGGCTTTTCTGATCAACATGGGGATCATGGGGCTCTGGCACGGGCTGTCCCCCTGCTATATCATCTATGGTCTCTATCACGGTGTGCTTTTGTCCCTGACAGAGGTCCTGCAGAAGAAGTGGAAATTCTATAAGAAACATAAGAAAGACCGGTGGTTCATCTGGACAGAACGGATCATCACCTTCCATCTGGTGATGTTCGGTTTCCTGATCTTCTCGAACCACCTGCATGAACTGGCTCAGACGCCGCAGAAAGGAGATCTGCTGAATGGACGCTAAGAACATGACGAAGGAAGAAGTGACGGAGATGGTCCTGGACCTGCTGGAAGACATCACCGGCGATGAGGTGGTCCGGGAGGAACGGGACATCAACCTGCTGGAGGAGGATCTGATCGATTCCCTGGATTATGTGGAGCTCCTGCTGAATGTTCAGGACCAGCTGGGGCTCGTCATCGCCCCCTCGGAGCTGAAGCGGGAGGAGATGGACACGCCGAATAAGATCATCCAGGTGATCCTGTCCAGAAGGGACGCCTGATGAACAGCCGGTGGAAGGGGATCCTGGCCGGGGTGGGCCTGTTCCTGATCTTCACCCTGTTGATCCACCTTGTCCTCGTTTTAGATACGGACCGGTTCCGGGACTCATCCATCCGGACCTGGTACAGCAGCTTTAAAGACAAGTCCTACGACGGCCTCCGGGTCAGCGTGGACCGGAAGACCATGCTGGTCATGGGGTCCTCGGAATTCGGTCATGGCCGGGAGGGATTCTACCATCCGTCCCGGATGTTCGCCGAGGGGCAGATGGATTATCTGACGGTGGGCAGTCCCTTCACCCAGTCCCTCTTCCATACGGTGGCCCTGGGGGCCCTGGAGGGGGATCTTGGCAACCGGAAGGCTGTCCTCCTGCTTTCTCCCACCTGGTTCTATAAGGGCGGGGTGAAAAAGAAGGCCTACGCCCTCCGTTTCTCGGAGACGGAGTACCTGGCTTTCCTGGAAGACGCCAGGCTGCCCTGGGATCTGAAGACCTATGTGATGGGACGGACAGAACGCCTGCTGAATAAGGACCCCAAGCTCTCCCGTCGGGTGGCCTTCATAGACCGGGCCGTCCGGGCCCGGCATGCCGGGAAGGAGGGCCTGGTAACGGCCGTTTCCTATCAGCTTCTGAAGCTGCAGGCGGGAGACCGGGACCTGATCCGGTTCCGTACAGCCTACTGGCTGGAGAAGCGGAACCTCATGCCGGGCCTGAAGAACCTGTCCGGCCATCCGAATCCGCCGGACGCGTCGCCGGAACTGCTTCGGGGGCTGAAGGGCGGGGAGGTCATCGACTGGAGCGGCTGCTACAGGAGGGCCAGGACCAGCAGCGCCAGACATTCCCATAACCCCTTCTACATGTCGGACAGTGTCTGGAAGAAGAAATTCCGGAAGACCTATAAGAAGATGGCCAATTCTCACGCGAAGGATTCCCTGGCTCATTCCATGGAATATAAGGACCTGGAGGCCTTCCTCCGCTGCGCTCAGGCAGCCCGCGTCCGGGTCTGCCTGGTCATCCAGCCGCTGAATGGCTACTGGTTCGACTATACCGGTCTGACCCCGGACAAAAGGGCCGCGGTGGACGTCCGGGTGAAGGCCCTGGGACGGAAGTACGGGGCCCGGGTGGTTTCGCTGTCAAAGTATGATTATAGTCCCTTTGTGACGATGGACCCGGTCCATCCCTGGGGAGAAGGGTGGCTGAGGATTAATGAAGCGATCTATAACTTTTATCAGACGGCTTAAGGCCCTCTGGGCCAGACCGGCGGTGAAGACAGCGGTCGGGGTCTTCGTCTTCCTGGCGGCGCTCTATTTCTTCTCGATCTTCGGGGACATGCTGAGTTCGCCAGGCTTCACCTACGCGGATTTCTGAGTCGATCCTGGATTGAAGAAGAAGGATGCCTTCCCGCGGCTTTTTTCGCCGCGGGAGGGCATCCTTCGTTAATTCTGGGCATGTTTCAGGAGCCCGGGGCCGGCGCCTGGCTTCAGTGTGGAGAGGCCGGACGACCCTTCGGTCAGCCGCTGTCCGGGCGCGCCGGGCTTCGGCCGGGCGCCGGATTCCGTATCCCCCGGGTCAGAAGCCCCGGGTCAGAAGCCCCGGATCAGGGGCTCCCGATCAGAGATCCCGAATGGCGTCCTTCATAGACTGGACGTAGTCGCCGATGGCGGGGACCGCCTCCCGGCCCAGGGCAGCGACCTGTTTCACGATGGCGGAACCGACGATGGCGCCGTCAGAGGCCTGGGCCATCCGGCGGGCCTGGTCAGGGGTGGAGATCCCGAAGCCCACGGCGCAGGGAACGTCGGTGACAGACCGGATGATCCGGACGATGGCCCCGATGTCGGTGGTGATGGCGGTCCGGGTCCCGGTGACACCCAGGGAGGAAACCACATAGATGAAGCCCTCCGCTTCCCGGGCGATCATGCCGATCCGGTCCTCGGAGGTGGGAGCCACCATGGCGATCAGGTCCAGGCCGTGGGCCCCGCAGGCGGGGGTGAAGTCCGGACGTTCCTCGTAGGGAACGTCCGGCAGGATCAGACCGTCGATCCCGGCTGCCTGAGCCTGGGCGCAGAAGCGGTCTGTGCCGTAGGAATAGACCACATTCGCGTAGGTCATGAAGACCAGCGGCAGGGTAAGGCCCCGGTCCTCCCGAAGCTCCCGGGCCATCTGGAAGATTTGGTCCGTGGTGACGCCGCCCTGGAGGGCCCGGAGGTTGGCGGCCTGGATGACGGGGCCCTCCGCGGTCGGGTCGGAGAAGGGAATGCCCAGCTCGATCAGGTCGGCGCCCCGACCCGCCATCTCACAGACGATGTCCTTCGTTGTTTCCAGGTCCGGATCCCCGCAGGTGATGAAGGGGATGAAGGCCTTGCCGTTATTGAACGCTTCACTGATCTTACTCATGGATGTCCTCCCCTCTGTAACGGGCGATCGCCGCGCAGTCTTTGTCCCCCCTGCCGGAGATGGTCACGGCCAGGATCCTGTCCTTCGGCAGGGTCGGCGCCAGCTTCATGGCGTAGGCCAGGGCATGGGCCGATTCGATGGCGGGGATGATTCCCTCGGTCCGGGACAGGTATTCGAAGGCGTTCACCGCCTCGTCGTCGGTGATGGCCACGTACTCGGCCCGGCCGATGTCATGGAGCCAGGCGTGCTCCGGGCCGATCCCAGGATAGTCCAGGCCGGCGGAAATGGAGTAGACCGGGGCGATCTGCCCATATTCATCCTGGCAGAAATAGGACTTCATGCCGTGGAAGATCCCTTCGCGGCCGGTATTGATGGTGGCGGCCGCTTCGAAGGTGTCGATGCCCCTGCCGGCGGCCTCGCAGCCGATCAGGCGGACGTCAGGATCATCAATGAAGTTATAGAAGCTTCCGATGGCGTTGGAGCCTCCCCCCACGCAGGCGATCACGGCGTCAGGGAGTCTTCCTTCCTTCTCCAGCATCTGGGCTTTCAGCTCCCGGGAGATCACAGACTGGAAGTCCCGGACGATGGTGGGGAAGGGATGGGGACCCATGACGGATCCCAGGCAGTAGTGGGTGTCGGCGATCCGGGAGGTCCATTCCCGCATGGCCTCAGACACCGCGTCCTTCAGGGTGCCGGTCCCGCTGTTGACCGGGACGACGTCGGCGCCCAGGAGCTTCATCTTATAGACGTTCAGAGCCTGCCGCTCTGTGTCCTTCACCCCCATGAAGACCACGCACTCCATGCCCATCAGGGCGGCGGCGGTGGCGGTGGCGACCCCGTGCTGTCCGGCCCCTGTTTCCGCGATCAGGCGGGTCTTTCCCATTTTTCGGGCCAGGAGGGCCTGGCCCAGTACGTTGTTGATCTTATGGGCGCCGGTGTGGTTCAGGTCTTCCCGCTTCAGGTAGATCTTCGCCCCGCCCAGGTCCTTCGTCATCTTCTCCGCGTAGTAGAGACGGCTGGGCCTGCCGGCGTAGTCGTTCAGCAGGTCGGTCAGCTCCTGGTTGAAGGCCGGGTCATCCTTATATCGGTCATAGGCTTCTTCCAGCTCGATCACGGCGTTCATCAGCGTCTCCGGGATATACTGGCCCCCGTGGCGGCCGAACCGTCCTCTGGATCTGGTATCTGTCATTCCTCTCCTCCCTCTGTCCGGGCGCGGGCGCGAAGCACCGCGTCCTTCATGGCTTGCATCTTCTTCAGGTCCTTCCAGCCCTCCGTTTCCAGGCTGGAGCTTGCGTCCACAGCCAGGGGGCGGAAGCGGCGGATGGCCGCTTCCACATTCTCCGGGCCCAGGCCGCCCGCCAGAACGAATGGTCTGGTCAGGGGCCCATGGTCCTCGATCAGGGTCCAGTCGAAGGGGGTCCCGGTCCCGGCTCCGTTGTCCAGGAGGATCAGGTCCGCGGAGGAAGACTCCGCCCGGCGGAGGTCTTCCGCTGACTGGACTCGGAAGGCCTGGACCAGGGAAAGGGGACAGCCCGCCCGGGCCAGCGCCTTCCGAAGATCGTCCAGATAGGCCTCCGTTTCAGATCCGTGGAGCTGGATCAGGTCTATGGTCCCTGCCCGGGCGGTGTCCACGATCGCTTGGATGGGGGCGTCCACGAAGACCCCGGCCGCCAGGATCCCCGGCGACAGGCCCGCGTGGAGGGCGGCCGCTTCTTCCGGCGGGATATAGCGCCGCCGGCTGGGGTCGAAGATGAAGCCGACGCAGTCCGGCCGGACCTGGTTGGCGTACCTGATGTCTTCCGGCCGCCGGAGGCCGCAGATCTTCAGCCGGGTCCTGCCCCGGAGCCAGTCCAGCATGGCGGCCCGGTCCTCCGCCCGCATCAGGGTCTCCCCCACCAGGGCGGCATCCGCGTGGGCCCGGCGGAGAACATCGATGTCCTGGGGGGTCCGGATGCCGCTCTCTGAGACGAAGAGAACGTTTCGGGGCACCAGGGCCCTGTTCCGCTCGGCGTTTCGGACGTCCACGGTGAAGTCCCGGAGGTCCCGGTTGTTGACGCCGATGACGCGGGCGCCTGCCCGGAGGGCCTTTCCGATCTCCTGTTCATCATGGGCCTCCACCAGGGCGGACAGGCCAAGCCTGTCCGCCAGCTCCCGGTAGGCCCGGAGGGTGTCCTCATCGAGAAGGGCGCAGATCAGGAGGACGGCGGAGGCGCCCGCTTCCTTCGCTTCATAGATCATATACTCGTCCACCACGAAGTCTTTCCGAAGGACAGGGATGGATACGGCGGACGCGATCTCCCGAAGGTAAGCCAGGCTGCCCTGGAACCATTTCGGCTCTGTCAGGACCGAGATCGCGGAAGCCCCCGCCGCTTCATAGGAACGGGCGATGTCCACATAGGGGAAGTCCGGCGCGATGAGGCCCTTCGAGGGAGAGGCCTTCTTGCATTCGCAGATGAAGGAGATATCCTTCGCCGCGAGGGCCTTCTCGAAGGGGAAGCCGGTGTCCAGGTTCATGGCGAGGACCTTTTCTTTTAACTCTGCCAGGGGGCGGTCCGCCCTGGCCCGGGCGGCCCGCTCTCTCGCGTGGGCCGCCAGCTGATCCAGTATCGTCTGCATGGGCTGCTTTTTGTTCATCCTCCTTACCGGTTGGACGCCTCGATGAATTCCTCCAGCTTCTGGTAGGCGGCGCCGGAAGCGATCTGGGCTTTCGCCAGCTGGACGCCATCCTGGATGGAGTCCGCTTTCCCGGCGGTGTAGAGGGCGGCGCCGGCGTTCAGGAGGACGATGTCGGTTTTCGGGCCGGTGGCTCCCTGGAGGATGGCCCGGGTGTAAGCGGCGTTCTGCTCAGGGGTTCCGCCCACGATGTCCTTCTTCTCACAGCGGGTCATGCCGAAGTCCTCTGGCTGGAAGCTCCCGGACCGGTACCAGCCGTCCCGGAATTCGCTGAATTCTGTGGGGGCGGAGGCGGAGATCTCGTCGAGGCCGTCTGTGCCGTGGAAGACCATGCCTCTCCGGGCGCCCAGCTTGATCAGGACCTTCACCAGGGGTTCGATCAGGTAGCTGTCATAGACGCCCAGCATCATCATCTCCGGCCGAGCGGGGTTGGTGATGGGGCCGAGGATGTTGAAAACAGTCCGGATGCCCAGTTCCTTTCGGATGGGTCCGACATATTTCATGGAGGTGTGGTAGGTCTGGGCGAACATGAAGCAGATGCCGATGGTGTCCAGGAGCTCCGTGCATTTCTCGGGGGGCAGGGAGATCTTAATCCCCAGGGCCTCCAGGCAGTCAGCGGCGCCGGACAGGGAAGAGGCGGCCCGGTTCCCGTGCTTGGCCACAGGGACGCCGCAGGAGGCGACGATGAAGGAGGAGGTGGTGGAGACATTGATGCTGCCGGCGTGGTCGCCGCCGGTGCCGACGATTTCCATGACCTCCCGGCTGTGGGCGACGGGGAGAGCGTGCTCCCGCATGGCGGCGGCGGAGGCGGTGATCTCGTCGATGGTCTCGGCGCGGGCGCTCTTCGTGGACAGGGCGGCCAGATAGGCTGCGTTCTGGACCTGGCTGGTCTCGCCGCTCATGATCTCGTTCATGACAGCGTAGGCTTCATCATAGGTGAGGTCCCCCTTCGCGACAACTTTCTTGATGGCTTCTGCGATCATTTTCGTTTTCCTCCTTCAGAATCTTCCGGGGCGTACCCCGGCTGCTTGGGTATTCCGGCCAGAGCCGGCGGTATCAGGGACTGCCGGCGGGAAGGCGCCGGCTGAAAGGCCATTATCGGCGCTCCCTCGCGAAGGCGAGGAAGTTGGTCAGGATGGTCGGTCCGTCCGGGGTCATGATGGACTCGGGGTGGAACTGGACCCCGAATACGGGGTCGGTCTGATGCTGGACGGCCATGATCTCGCCGTCGTCCGCGGCAGCTGTGACCTGGAGGCAGGCCGGGAGCGCGGCCCGGTCAGCGGCCAGGGAGTGGTAGCGGGCCACGGGGATCTGGGCGGGAAGGCCCTGAAACAGGACGGACCCGGTATCCAGGTCGGTCAGGCTCTGCTTGCCGTGCATGAGCTGGGCGGCGTAGCCGACCTTCCCCCCGTAGGCGATGGTGATGGCCTGGTGGCCGAGGCAGACCCCCAGGATGGGGATGGACGGCCCCAGCGCCCGGACCACTTCTACGCAGACCCCTGCGTCCTCCGGCCGGCCCGGGCCGGGAGAAAGGATAATGGCTTCCGGCGCCAGATCCCGGATCTCCTCCGCCGTCAGGGCGTCATTCCGGACTACCCTGATGTCCGGCTCCAGGGCCCCGCAGAGCTGGAACAGATTATAGGAGAAGCTGTCATAATTGTCGATGAGCAGGATCATAGGTCTTCCTCCTCCGCCCCCTTCAAGGCGCTGACCACCGCCGCGGCCTTATTCAGACACTCCTGGTACTCCCTGTCCGGCACAGAGTCGTAGACGATGCCTGCCCCGCTCCGGACGAAAACCTTTCCGTTCTTCTTATAGGCGATGCGGATGGCGATGCAGCAGTCCAGGTTGCCGGTGAAATCGATGTAGCCGATGGCCCCGCCGTAGATGCCGCGCTTGTTGTTCTCCAGGTCATTGATCAGCTGACAGGCCCGGAGCTTGGGCGCGCCGGACAGGGTGCCCGCCGGCAGGACCGCGTCGATGGCGTCCAGGGCGTCCTGATCCTCCCGGATCTCCCCCCGGACCGT
>CACZTH010000068.1 GCA_902784035.1 uncultured Eubacteriales bacterium | reverse complement strand
GAGAAGTTTGGTCGCTAATCATTTTACACGAGCCTCAATGGCTTTTCTACTATTCACTTTTGCGAACAATATTGTACTCTATCCTGATAGCGGAAAGAAGATACATCAGAAAACAATCACAGACCGAACAGAAGAGGAGCAGAAAGACATGGCCAGACAGATCGCGGACAACGTATTCATCGCGGAGGGCGCCCGGCTCTCCGGCGAAGACATCACCATCGGGAAGGACAGCAGCGTTTGGTACAACGCCGTCATTCGGTCCAGCGGAGCCCCCATCCGGATCGGCGAGAAGACGAATATCCAGGACGGCTGCGTCTTCCACGCCGAGAAAGGCGCCCCCATCAGCGTGGGAGACGAGGTGACCATCGGCCACGGCGCCATCATCCACGGCTGCACCATCAAGCGGGGAAGTCTGATCGGCATGGGCGCCATCATCATGAACGGCGCGGTCATCGGCGGCGGCTGCCTGGTGGGGGCGGGCGCCCTGGTCACGGAGGGCACGGTCGTGCCCGACGGCAGCCTGGTCATCGGGTCTCCGGCGAAGGTGAAGCGGGCTCTGACCGAAGAGGAGATCCGTTACTGCATTCACGACGCTGAGATGTACTGGGAACGGGCTCAGGAAGAGAAGGAGAGGACAAAAGGCTGACGGCGCGTGGCGGCGCGTGAGGGCGCGCTGCCCTGACAGGCTGTGGGAGGGCCGCTGTTTACGCCCTTTGTCTGACCTGTCCCTGCCAGCCGGCGGTCCGGCGAAAAACATCGAAAAAAGCCGCCGGCCGTGCTATTATTAACGAAGGGCATTCCTGCCCATCGTCCAGAGAAAACATTCGGGAGGTAAGCATGAAGGAATTCACACCGATTAAGGAAGGAAAAGTCAGGGAGATTTACGACAACGGCGACAGCCTCATCATGGTGGCGACCGATCGGATCTCCGCTTTCGACCATATCCTGAAGAATAAGATCACGAATAAGGGCAGGATCCTCACCCAGATGTCCCGTTTCTGGTTCGATTTCACGAAGGACATCATGCCCAACCACATGCTTTCTGTGGACGTGAAGGACATGCCGGAATTCTTCCGGAATGAACAGTTCCGCGGCCGCAGCATGATGTGCCGGAAGCTGGAAATGCTCCCCATCGAGTGCATCGTCCGTGGCTATATTACAGGATCCGGCTGGGCCAGCTATCAGGAGACCGGCCTGGTCTGCGGCATCCAGCTGCCGGCGGGGCTGAAGGAATCCCAGCAGCTGCCGGAGCCCATCTTCACCCCCAGCACGAAGGCGGACCTGGGCGACCACGACGAGAACATCGACTTCGACCGCTGTGTGAAAGTCCTGGAGAAGCAGTATCCGGAAAGAGGGCGGGAATACGCCGAGACCATCCGGGACTGCACCATCGCCCTGTATAAGAAGTGCGCCGACTACGCGCGGGAGCACGGCATCATCATCGCCGACACGAAATTCGAGTTCGGTCTGGATGAGGAGGGGAATGTGGTCCTGGGCGACGAGATGCTGACCCCGGACAGCTCCCGCTTCTGGCCCGTGGAGGGCTACGAGGCCGGGAAATCCCAGCCTTCCTATGATAAGCAGTTCGTCCGCGACTGGCTGAAGGCCAATCCCGACAGCGATTATCTTCTGCCGGAGGATGTGATCGAGAAGACCATCGCGAAGTACGAGGAAGCCTTCGAGATGCTGACCGGAAAGCCTCTCGAGGTATAGGAGATTAAGAAGCGGATGGGTCCCTTTCTATGGGACTCGACCGATCGACTTGGCGAATTTTGTATAAGAATGATGGCCGGCGGGCAGCCTGTTGGGGCTGCCTGTCCGGTCCTTTTTCATGCGGGGAGAAGCGGCAGGTGCGGACGGAAGCGGCGGGGGCGTGCGCATAAATTCTTTTATCTTTAACCTACTGTGTTTATTGATAATATTCCGGGGGAATGATATAATTACCTGTGTGATATGTAGGATTCATTATGATGTTAAAGGAGTGAGATCATGGGCATGAAGATTTCAACAAAGGGACGGTACGCGCTCCGGGTGATGGTCGATCTGTCCGAACAGGATCCTGAGAAATTCACACCGCTGAAGGAGATCGCCCAGCGCCAGGAGATCTCTGAGAAATATCTGGAGAGCATCATCGTCGCTTTCTCGAAGGCCGGTTACCTGATCGGCCACAGGGGGAAGGGCGGCGGCTACAGGCTGGCGAAGGATCCGGAGACGATCACTGTGGGTGAGGTGCTCCGTCTGGTGGAGGGAGAGCTGGCCCCGGTGGCCTGCCTGTCCGTCTGCGGAGAGGTGAACTGCGACCGGGCTGAGCACTGCAAGACCCTCCCCATGTGGGAGAAATTCTATTCCATGACCAACGAGTTTTTCGATGGCATCACCATCGCCGACCTGGCCGACCGTGGCGAAGAAGGCGATTATTACATGATCTGACTATTCCGGGGAAACCTTGGGAAGCCGCTCCGGCCGCTGGGCCGGGGCGGTTTTTCTATAGCGCGGGAAGGAACAAAGGGCGGGCCTGGCCTGTGTCCGGCTGGGTCGGCCAGGCAGTCTGAGTGTGCTGAAAAAAAGGCTGGAAATTTTCGCGAAGAAACGTTGACAGATCATAAAGGTGGTGATATTATCCTATTAACAAATGAGCTTAGTAGGAAATGACGGGCGCGCCGAAGAGATACGGAGACGTCTGGATTATGAAGAATCTGTCCAAGGAGGAAAAATCATGTCGAAGATCTACAAGTCCGCTGATCAGCTGATCGGCCATACGCCGCTTCTGGAGCTTTCTCATACGGAGGAGGCGCTTGGCCTGAAGGCGACTCTGGCCGCGAAGGTCGAGTATTTCAACCCGGCTGGTTCTGTGAAGGACAGGATCGCGAAAGCCATGCTGGATGACGCGGAGCAGTCCGGAAAGCTGAATAAGGACACCACCATCATCGAGCCGACCTCCGGCAACACCGGCATCGGTCTCGCCGCTGTGGCCGCCGCCCGTGGCTATAAGATCATCATCGTCATGCCGGAGACCATGAGCGTCGAGCGGCGGACCCTGATGAAGGCCTATGGGGCGGAGCTGGTCCTGACCGACGGGGCGGCTGGCATGAAGGGCGCCATCGCGAAGGCGAAGGAGCTGAACGAGCAGATCGAGAACAGCTTCGTCCCCTCCCAGTTCGACAACCCGGCGAACCCGAAGGCCCACTATGAGACCACGGGACCTGAGATCTGGGAGGACACCGACGGTAAGGTAGATATCTTCGTCGCGGGCGTGGGGACCGGCGGTACGCTGACCGGCGTCGGCAAGTACCTGAAGGAGAAGAATCCGAACGTGAAGATCGTGGCCGTCGAGCCCGCCACGTCACCGGTCCTGTCCGAAGGGCACGCGGGTCCCCATAAGATCCAGGGCATCGGAGCCGGTTTCGTGCCGAAGGTTCTCGACACTGGGATTTATGATGAGATCATCACGGTGAAGAATGAGGACGCCTTCGCTGCCGGGAAGGCCATCGGCCACGCGGAAGGCATTCTGGTCGGCATTTCCGCCGGCGCCGCTGTCTGGGCAGCCATCGAGCTTGCCAAGCGGCCGGAGAATGAAGGGAAACTGATCGTTCCCCTCCTGCCGGATACGGGCGACCGCTACCTGTCCACCGCCCTTTTCACGGACTAGGGAGGACCGGGCGAGGGTCTGAAAGCAAAAGATCATAGAATTTACAGGATTACCTCAATCACACCATGGAAAGGGAGGTGTCTCAATAGTGGTGAATTGCCACTGATGAGGCACCTCCTTTTCTTCTGCCTTCTCACAGGGCGCGCCGCTTTTCTTCAGCCTTTCGCGGGAGCGAGTGGCTTTCCATCTGCCCCGCGCGGGGATGTACATGGCTTTCCATCTGCCGCGCGGAGGCGCGTGGCGAAGATCTCGTCTTTATGCTATAATAAAAAATCACGATGACAGCGAAACGAGAGGAGGAACAGATGGACATCCTGGCTGCGATCGTTGAATCCATCGCGGGTTTCTTTGGCACTGTCTTTCGCGGCGCGCTTACCCTGTTTCAGGGCGGTTACACCTGGCCGGTGGTTTTTACCGGCGTTGCCCGCTGGGTCTTCATCATCCTCGGGACCTTCGTCCTGATCCGGTCGATCCTGTCTCTCCTTCGGAGCAGGAGCGGCACGGAGATCTGGGCCTACCTTCATCTGGAGAATGGAACCAACCTTCCGATCACCCACTGGGAGAACGCGGTCGGCCGGGGAAAGAGCTGCGACATCCAGCTGGAAGACATGAGCATTTCCAGGAACCACGGGATCCTTTCCCGGGACAGCGCCGGCCAGTGGTCCTATATGGATCTGGGGTCGAAGAACGGGGCCATCATCCGGGGCCAGGCCGCCGAGAAGAACGTGCCGATTCCGGTGTCTTCCGGCGACGAAATGCTGATCGGCGGCGTGATGTGTACGCTGTTCCCGGTCAGTGTGGAAGAGCATATGAAGAACGTGAAGGAGCGGCAGCAGGGCGCCCGGATGACTTCTCCCTGGCCGGCCTGCGCCGCCATCACGGTCTTTCAGATCCTCACGGTCCTTCAGCTGATGATCGCGCTGGGTGACCGGTATGTGCAGGGGATCACCATTTCCTTCATCGGACTTTCGGCGCTGATGTGGGCCTATGTGGGGATCCTCCGGTCCATGAAGCGTCGGGGCTTCGAGGTTGAGACCATCGCCTTCTTCCTCACGACCCTGAGCCTGGCGGTGGAAGCCAGTAAATACCCGTCGCTTGTCCTCAAGCAATTCATCGCGGCTGCCATAGGGGTGGTTCTGTTCTTTTTCATGTGCGCCTTCCTCCGGGACCTGAAGCGGACCACCCTGGTGAAGCCGGTCATCTATGGCCTGGCCGCGGCAGCGCTTCTGATCAACATGTTTTTCGCGACCTCTAAGTTCGGCCAGTCCAACTGGGTGACCATCGGGGGCGTGAGCGTCCAGCCTTCTGAGCTTGTGAAGATCGCCTTTGTCTGGGTGGGGGCGGCGACGATGGATGAGCTGTTCCAGAGGAAGAGCTCCCTGATCTTCACAGGCTTCTCTCTGTTCTGTTTCCTCTGTCTCGCGAAGATGGGCGACTTCGGGACGGCCATCATCTTCTTCGCGACCTTCCTGGTCATCCAGTTCCTGAGGAGCGGTGATTTCACCAAGCTGATCGCCGTAGTCGGAGTCGCTTTCGTGGGCGGCATCATGGTCCTTCGGTTCAGGAGCTATGTGGCCAAGCGGTTCGCCGTCTGGGGCCATGTCTGGGAGCCCGCCAATATGAACGATTTCGGCTACCAGCAGACGCGGACCATGTCGGCGGCGGCCAGCGGCGGCCTGATCGGTGTCGGCGCGGGGAAGGGATGGCTCCATAAGCTCGGCGCGGCCGAGACGGACCTGGTCTTCGGTGTGGTGGCTGAGGAGTGGGGGATGATCATCGCGGTCCTGGCGGTGCTCTGCATCGTGACCCTGGCGGTCTTCGCCTACCGGTCCATCTGGTCCGGCCGGTCGACCTATTATACGATCGCGGGCTGCGCGGCGACCACAGTCTTCCTCATCCAGACCATTCTGAACGTGTTCGGATCGATGGACGTCCTTCCGCTGACGGGCGTGACCTTCCCCTTCCTGTCCGGCGGCGGCACCTCCATGGTTTCCGCCTGGGGGCTCCTGGCCTTCATTAAGGCGGCGGATACCAGACAGAACGCCAGCATGGCGGTCAAGAGCTCTGAGAAGGGGGTCCCTGAGATCGTGCCGGATGGAGAGGAGGCGATGTCCTGATGAAGAAATTAGAGAAGCGGGCCATCCTCTGCCTGATCCTGGCAGCCTGCCTGTTCCTGGGCCTCTGCCTCATCGTTTTCCGCTATGTGAGGAACGGGCACCAATGGGCCATGTTCTACGCCAATGAGCATGTTTATACGAACGGCCACCTGGCGGTGGGCGCCATCTACGACCGGAACGGCAAGCTGCTGGCCCAGAATGGAAAGGGAACAGGGGGAAAGCCCCGGTACAGTGATGATTATCTGACCCGGGTTTCCACCGCCCACGCGGTGGGGGACGCGGCGGGCTTCGTTTCAACAGGAGCGGAGAGCGCCTTCAGCGATAAGATCGTCGGCTATAAGCTTTTGACAGGAACCTATAGTCTGACAGGCCGGGGGAATGATCTGAAGCTGAGCATCGATTCTTCCCTGAATAAGACCGCCTACTCGGCCCTCGCCGGGCGGAAGGGGCTGGTAGCTGTTTATAATTACAAGACCGGAGAAGTGGTCTGTATGGTTTCCAGCCCGTCCTTCGACCCGGCGGACCCGCCGAGCGCCAAGACGGCGGCGGCCGGCACTTATCTGAATAAATTCATTTCCGGCCGACTGACCCCGGGGTCGATCTTCAAGCTCGTGACCTCCGGCGCGGCCATCGAGAACCTGAAGGACCTGGATCAGTTCCGGTATACCTGCGCGGGAACCCGGATCGTGAACGGGGAGAAGATCACCTGTACGGAAGCGCATGGGACCGTCGATTTTAAGGGGGCGCTGGCCAAGTCCTGCAACGGCGCGTTTTCTGTCCTGGCGGACCGGGTCGGCGCCGCGAAGATGAAAGAATATACGGAGAAGGTCGGACTTACCACTGTTTATGATATGGACGGCGTGAAGAATACGGCGGGCTCCTTCCAGTTTCCGGGGAACGCCCCGCTGAATTTAGGCTGGGCAGGCATCGGTCAGTGGAAGGATCTTCTGAACCCCTGTTCCATGCTGGTCTATGTGTCCGCCATCGCCAACGGCGGGGAGGGGGTCGTGCCCAGCATGATCCATAATGACATGGCCAGGGTCCGGAAGACCAAGCAGCTGATCGAGAGTTCGACGGCTTCCCAGCTCCAGGTCATGATGAAGAATGATGTCACCGCGGAATACGGCGCCGCGAGATTTCCGGGTCTGGACCTGTACGCCAAGTCCGGGACCGCGGAGGTGGGCGGCCAGCGGCCGAACGCCTGGTTCACCGGCTTCATTAAGAACCAGGGCTGCCCCTACGCCTT
>CACZTH010000067.1 GCA_902784035.1 uncultured Eubacteriales bacterium | reverse complement strand
GAGAAGTTTGGTCGCTAATCATTTTACACGAGCCTCAATGGCTTTTCTACTATTCACTTTTGCGAACAATATTGTACTCTATCGGATCCTCTATTCTGAGATAGATTGGAGTTGGAGAATGAATAGATCGACGAAGTGGAAAACGAAGGTATTCGTCCTGGGGCTCGCGGCGGCGCTGACATTCGGTACTGTGGCGGCGTCTGATCTGTATCAGGGTACGGCGACAGCTTCCGCGGCCGCGAAAGAGATCACCGTTGACGCCAGCGGAGCGGTCCAGGAGGGGGCCCGGTACACCCAGATCCAGGACGCGATTAATTACATCCGCTCTCTGGGGCCGGAGCACGCGGAGAAGAAGACGGACGGGCCGGAGGATGGCTGGACCATCACGGTGAAGGCCGGGACCTATAACAGGTTCAATGTCCTGAACGGAGTGGACGGACTGACGGTGAAGAGCGGCGAAGGAGCGGTCATCTCCGTCCTGGACGGTTCAGAGCTCCCCTCTACTCAGATTACGATCACGAAGGACGATGGAAAGCCCGGTACCATCCCGGCGAACCAGGCGACCCGGATCAACAGCGGCGTCGCCGTGAACGCCTCCGGCCTGACGCTGGAGGGGCTGACCTTCCGGATGGGCACGACGAAGAAGAGCTGGCAGGCTGCCGCGGTCGAAGCCACGAACGGCGACACGACCATGGAAAGGGCCAATGGGTTAACCGTGAAGAACTGCGTTTTTCAGGGGTCCGGCACGGGTAACGGCGTCTTCGCCGACAATGGCCTCACGACATACACCCTCCAGGGAAATACCTTCAGGAACCTCAGCCAGGGCACCTATATGGAAGACTACTGGCAGGCTCCCCTGGCGATCACCGTCACAGGAAATACCTATACGGGCTGCGACTTCGCCTTCCATGGGTCCTATGACAATAACGCGAATAAGAAGGCAGGCGCCGGAAAACTGACCTTCACCGGGAACACCGTGACAGGCACGAAGGCCCTCCGAAATAAAGTCATCATTCAGGACTCGCCCGACCATGGTTCCACCCTGGTGAACGTGACGGGGAATACCATCCGCTACGGCCTGATCGGAACAGTCAACCTGGAAAACGACCAGGACGGGATCAATGACCTGGTCGGTAGTCCCCGGACCGCGAATACCTACGGCAGTGAGGGCAGCTATTACGTGAAGGCCCATGAGCCGGGCAGCATCGACTATTACTCTGTTTATGAGGCGCCGGCGGGCAGTGTGGGCCGCTGGGAGATCACCGGTCTGGATGATGTGGACTGGACCGACGAACAAAGGGCGCTGGTGAAGGCGGCCATCGAGAAGGCGAACGCGGAACAGAGCCGGACCCTGAGCGTTTCAGGTCTGACTGAGAAAACCCTGATCCATACCTTCACCTGGTTTAAGAACGCCATCTACTGGAGCCCCTACGACCACGGCGATCTGACCGTCACGAAGAAGGTGGCGGGAACGTCGACCAGCCAGGCCTTCCGCTTCCGAATCACCCTGACCGGAAAGAACCCGGATGGGAAGGACCTCAGCCAGACCACCCAGGTCTTCGGCGATCTGACCTTCAAGAACGGCGTGGCCGAGTTCCAGCTGAAGAACGGCGAGAAGAAACAGGTCACCGGCCTTCCCGCCGGCACTGCCTATGCTGTCGAGGAGCTGAACACCCCGGCGAAGTATAAGATGACCTCTGAGGCCGCGTCGGGAACGATCGAAAAGGGTTCGAAGATCATGGCCACCTTCACCAACACATATAAGAAGGCGGTAAAGCCGGATACGCCGAACCCGAAGCCGGATACGCCGAAGACCGGCGACAGCTCCGACGTCTTCCTCTGGGGGGCTCTTCTGGTCACCGGCCTGGCCGAGATTCTGCTCCTGCTGGCGGCCAGAAGGAAGAACTGATCGAATATGGACAGACTGATCGCGTGATCGATCTGGGCCTCCGCCGTCAGGCGGGGGCCCCTTCGCGCGGGCGGTGTTCCAGTGAAACGAAATGATGACGTTTCCTGGGTTTATGTTGTTGCTCTTGACCGATTCAGGTTATAATTACAGATATCATGGATTGTATCGGTCAGGAGTGGATTCATGGCGGTGACCGCCGCTGGCTGACCGGCGTGAAGTTTTTCGCCCGCGGCCGCCGAAGGTCGTCGCGCTTTTCGATAGTATTATTATTAAGGAGGAACCAGAATGGCACTGCGTAAACGGAGCTCTTCACTCATCATGATCATTCTGCTGATCATGGCGGGGATCTTTTTCAGCGCGGAGGAGGTATTCGCGGCGGAGGCGAGCCCGAATCCCCAGGCACTCAGGAATGGGCAGACCACTCAGTATACGGTGAAGGTGAAGGGCGACAATCGGAAAGTTACGGCCTACGTGACCATTAATGGCCTGGATAATGGTCAGGTCTCTGCCAGCAGCGCTGTCGGCATCAGCGACAGTGTCTCCTTTAAAGCGGGCTTTCGGAAGCACAGCTATGAGGTCACCTTCACGGTGAAGCAGGACCTGTATTTCAAGCTGGGAGGGGTTACCGGCACCAGCGATCCTCTTATCGGGAAAGATAAGACGATCACCCCGAAACAGACGAAGGCCGCGAAGAACGGGACGACCTATACGTATGTCTACAGCTTCGAGATGGATCACCTCAGCTATCTGAAGAATTTCACCGTTACCCTGACCCATACGCATCATAATAAGACTGTTACAGTCCCCGCGACCTGCACACAGGATGGGTCCGAGACCATAACCTGCTCCATCTGTCAGAATACGACGAAGAAGACCCTGACCAAGCTGGGGCACAGCTGGGGTCCGTGGCAGACAGTGAAGGAGCCGGGCTGTGTAACAGAAGGCGCCGAGAAGCGTGTCTGCGCGAGAGACAGCTCCCATGTGGAGGAGCGGGCGATCGCGGCCACCGGCCATTCGATGAAGCATGTGGACGCGGTGGAGCCCACCTGTGTGGACGAAGGCAATACAGAATACTGGACCTGCGCGAAGTGCGGGAAGATCTTTTCCGATAAGGAAGGGACCACAGAGATCGCGAAGGAAGATACGGTCATCCCCGCCAGGGGCCATGACCTGAAGAAGACGGAGGCGAAGGCCGCGACCTGCACGGAGGATGGCAATACGGAATACTATGTCTGCCAGGTCTGCGGGAAGATCTTTTCCGATAAGGAGGGGACCACAGAGATCACGAAGGAAGACACGGTCATCCCCGCCACAGGCCATAAATGGGGCGACTGGACCGTCGTGAAGAAGCCTACCTACACCTCTGAGGGCGAGATGCGGCGCGTCTGCGAGAACGATCCCGCCCATGTGGAGACGAAGTCTATCCCCAAGCTGGTCAGGAAATCCGGAAAGTCGGGAACTTCCACCACCTCTAAGAAGAGTGGAATCGTCAAGACCGGCGACAGTTCCGAGATCGGAATGATGACGGCTGTCCTCCTGATTGCCGCCGCCTGCGCCGCCGCGGTCATCTGCGTCAGGAAGAGAAATAGGGAATGATCCATCGTACCCCATATTCAGTAAGTGAGAGGATAGGAAATCTGGAAGTGCGCTGAGCCATAGGCCCTTCATGGAACGTCCATGGAGGGCTTTTTATTTCTGGGGCAATGAGCCCCGTTGAGTACGCGAAGCGTACGAAATATCAAACCATTCGCTACGCGGGTGGAAGTCAGGTTGTTGACATATTTGAACGCCATAAACGGGACGCTCTGTCAGACTGCCCGTCTCCTGGCGGGATGGTGTTTTTTCCCGTCGCGCGCGACCTGGATCTCGCGATCGGTCAGATGTTCTCCCTCTTCCCGCAGCAGCGGGCGTACCCGTTCTGTCACGGTCCCGTCCATCCCGCCGGTGCCGTTCTTGTAATGGCGCAGTTTATAATACGATGTCGCGCTTACATGCTTCGAGCAGAAATGAGCCGCCCATACACCGAGACGCGCCATGAGAGCCAGACCCCAGCGGCGGCGGCCGTACTCCTTCCCGAATATTCGCTTGATCTCTTTCGACGAAGCGAAATCATAGAAATATTTCACTTCTTGATAGAACTCATCCTGCAGTTCCCACGCGGTCATGTTGGCCGGCCGGAAGGTGACGTTCATCATGTCGAAGAGCGTCCAGTCATGGGTGATCATTCGGCCCGATTCTTCGAATTCCTCGAATACCGGCGTTCCCGGGAAGGGGGTCAGGATGGCGGGCTGAAGCTGGTAGGCGTGGATTTCCTTCGCGAAGTCCACGCTTCTCCGGATGTCCTCCTTCGTGTCGTCATCGAGGCCCAGGACGATGCTGGCGATGATGCGGATGCCGTATTTCTCGCAGGCCTTCCCGGCATTTCGGATGTCCTGGATGTTCTGCCCCTTATGGATGGAGTTCAGAGCTTTCTGGTTCAGGGATTCGATGCCGATCAGAACCCGGGTCAGATGGGCGTCATGAAGAAGCTGCAGCAGTTCCTCATCATTCGCCATATCGGTACGGCCGAAAAAGAAGGATTCCTTAAATACGAGTTTTTCTTCAATCATGCGCCGGCAGATTTCCTTCGCTCTTTCCTTATCCGCTGTGAAATTGTCATCCTCGAAGTTCATGTATCGAAAGCCCATCGCCTTATACATTCTGATCTCTTCGATGACGTTGTCGACGGACCGCTGCCGGTACGGGGAGAACATCCGGGACGTGGTGCAGAAGGTGCACCGGAATGGGCAGCCCCGGGTGGAGATGACATTCGCGGCGGCGCAGGGCGTTTTCAGGATGGAATAATCGGGGTAGGGGACCTTATCCAGATCGCAGATCGGAATGCCCTGAACGATGCGGTCAGTGATTCTGCCTTCCGCTACGTCCAAGATGACCTTCTCGCCCTCTCCGACGATGACCTGATCCGCGTGTTTCAGGGCTTCCTCCGGAAGCCATGAGGCGTGCATGCCGCCCATCAGAACCCGGGCGCCGGATTCCCGGTGGATGAGATCCCCGAGAGCGTAGGCTCTCGGCGCGTTCGAAGTCATGATGGAGAAGCAGAACAGATCGGTATCCTTCATGAGCCGGCGGATATCCGCCTTTCCATTCAGTTCCTCATAGACCGAAACATTATGGCCGGCCCGCTTCAGGATACCGCCGAGGATGAGGGGCCCGGTGATTGAATTCGTCTGCCCGTATATCTTTCCGCCAAGACGGTAGCCGGGATTTCTTTTCAGACCCGGCGCCGGCGTGATAAATACGACCTTCATCTGTTTCCTCATTTATTAACAGTTGTACATATATTTATGTTCGTGTATAATTAGCGTTAATTTTACGGCCTGCGGATAATTTCGCAATGTCAGGACCGCTATTTTGTATAAATATCAATACAATGTTCGGAATGTGGCTTCTATTCGGACAGAAAATCCCGCGCCCGGATGACCGGTCCCGGCGGTTTATCATGACGGCAACTTGACTTGGAAGGAGGACAAAAATGGAAGATAAGCGTATTGTGAAAACGAAGGCGAATCTGAAAAACACGATGAAGGAGATGATCTCTCAGATGCCCTTCGACAGGATCCGGGTGACGGAGCTCTGCGCGCGGGCCTGTACAAGCAGGATCACGTTCTACACGTATTACGACGATAAATACGCGCTGTTAAACGCGATCTTCGAGGATATGTATGAGGATATGAAGCAGATCTACGCGTCGCTTCAGAAAATGGACAACCCGGATCATCAGCGTGAGGGCAGTTTACGAAATCTCATGAAAAGCATGATTCACCTCCATGCCGATAATCCCTGGCTGTTTCGCCGCCTGAATGTGGAAGAGAACATGGATCTCTCTCTTTCCTATTACGTCTATGTGCTGGACCGCCTCGAGGAATTCGAAACGAAGTACCAGATCGACGGGGAACGCAGCTATTCCCGCCGGCAGCTCAGCGCGTTCCTGACCCTGGGGTTCTGGGGATTCTACACCATGTCGGTGAAGGAGGGGAGAACCCCGGAGGAGCAGGCGGATGGCGCCATGGAACTCGTGGAGGAGCTGATCGCCTCTCCGCTGCTTGATAAAGGCAATCCCGGGAAGAATCCCGCGGAGCGACGTTCTGACAGCAGGAAGCCGCAGGGCATGGATGGTTATAAACGCTAATCTAAAAGTGAGCCATTTGGACTTCGAACGCTGACTTGAAAGTGAGCCGCTTGATCAGGTACTCTGAATAAAAT
>CACZTH010000066.1 GCA_902784035.1 uncultured Eubacteriales bacterium | reverse complement strand
GGTCATCCTGGGCCTTTGCCGGGCTTTCGGTGAGACCCTGGCCGTCGCCATGGTCATCGGCAAAACCCGGGTTCTTCCGAAGGGCATCCTGTACCCGACCAACAACCTGACCGCCGCCATCGCGGCGGATATGGGCAACACCGCCAACGGCGGCGAGCACAACCTGGCGCTGTGGACGATGGCGCTCCTCCTGCTGATCATCTCGCTGATCTGCATCTTTGCCATCCACTTCCTGGCCCGTAAGAAGCCTGAGAAAGACTGAGGAGGGAGGAAGTCATGTCAAAAGAAAACACAGCCGCCGTTCAGTCCCCGGCTGAGGAAAGATCCTATTTCAGCAAGGAAGCGGAGCTCGCCCGGGGCAGCCGGAGCAGGGCCGTCGATCATTTCATGACCGGCCTGTTCTACGGCGTCGGAGGATTCTTCATCCTCCTGCTGATCGCCCTCGGCGCGTACATCATCATTCAGGGGATCCGGAGCTACTATCCGGGCGTCCTGAGCTTCTCGGCCGTAGGGATCGGCAACCAATTCTTCAACACGGTCTACCTGGTCCTGATCTCGCTGATCATTTCTGTCCCCTTAGGCATCATGGCCGGCATCTACCTGGCTGAGTACGCGGGACAGACGAAGCTGACCGAGCTCATCACCATCAGCATCGAGGCGCTGTCCTCCCTTCCGTCCATCGTCATCGGCCTGTTCGGCTATCTGGCCTTCATCCTGGCGACTGGATCGAAGTGGAACCTGATCGCCGGCGCCCTGGCCGTCACGATCCAGAGCATCCCTCTGATCACTACGACGACCCGGGACGCCCTCGCCGCGCTCCCGCCCTACTATAAGACAGGAAGCATCGGCCTGGGCGCGACCCACTGGCAGACCATCGTCCACGTCCTGATCCCGGCCTGTGTGCCCCGGATCATCACCGGCATCATCCTGACAGCGGGAAGAGGCTTCGGCGAGGCCGCGGCCCTGCTGTACACGGCAGGCCAGAGCACCAATCTGAACTGGGCGAACTGGAGCCTGAGCTCTCCCACCCGTCCCCTCAACCCCTTCCGGCCGGGCGAGACTCTGGCCCTGCATGTCTGGGTGATGAGGACAGAAGGGAGTCTGAACCCGCATTCCGTTCAGATTGCGAATGTGTCTTCCGCCGTCCTGATCGTGCTGGTGCTCATCTTCAACCTTACCGCCCGGGCCATGTCCGCCCGGATCGACAGTAAACAGACAGGTAGAAAGTGATGGAGGAAATGGCAGAAACAGTAAAGTTCGATGTCAAGGGGCTTGACCTCTACTATGGAGAGTTCCACGCCCTGAAAGACATCAATATGTCCATTAATAAGAACGAGATTACGGCCCTGATCGGTCCGTCCGGCTGCGGCAAGTCCACCCTGCTGAAGACCCTCAACAGGATGAACGACCTGGTCGACGGCTGTAAGATCACGGGTACCGTATCCCTCGACGGAATGGACATTTATGATCGGTCCGTAGACGTCAACTCGATCCGGAAGCGGGTCGGCATGGTTTTCCAGCAGCCGAACCCTTTCCCGATGAGCATTTTCGACAACGTGGCCTATGGTCCCCGGATTCACGGGATTAAAGACAAAAAGATCCTGGAGGAGCTGGTGGAGCGGTCGCTCCGTCAGGCCGGCATCTGGGATGAGGTGAAGGACCGTCTGAAGAAGAGCGCCCTCGGCATGTCCGGCGGCCAGCAGCAGCGGCTCTGCATCGCCCGGGCCCTGGCCGTGGAACCGGAGGTCCTGTTGATGGACGAGCCCACCAGCGCCCTGGACCCCATCTCCACATCCACCATCGAGGATCTGGCCGTCGAGCTGAAGGAAAAATACACCATCGTCATCGTGACCCACAACATGCAGCAGGCGACGCGGATCTCCGACCGGACCGCCTTCTTCCTGCTGGGCGATATGGTCGAGATGGAAGATACAGCAACCCTGTTCGCGAATCCCCAGGACAAGCGGACAGAAGAGTATATTACAGGGAGGTTCGGTTGATGCGCACACGTTTCGACGCGGAGCTCACGCGGCTCCACGAAAATCTGGTCGAGATGGGCAAGCTCTGCGAGAAGTCAATCCAGGCGGCCATGAATTCGCTGTTCAATCACGACCAGCAGGAGGCGAAGGACGTCCATCTCATCGAGCAGGACATCAATCAGCTCCAGCGCGTGGTTATCGGACAGTGCCTGAAGCTGCTCCTGGAGCAGCAGCCTGTCGCGAGTGACCTGAGAGCGATCTCCGCCGGTATGCAGATGTCCGCGGACCTGGAAAGGATCGGGGACTACGCGGAGGATGTGGCGGATATGACCCGTTTCATCAATAATGATGAGCTGCTGTCCCAGACCAGGCTCCGGGAAATGGCTGACACCGCCTGCAGGATGGTGACAGACAGCGTGAAGGCTTTCACGACCGATGACGCCGGACTGGCGAAGGAGATCATGGCGCGGGATGACGCGGTGGACGCTGATTTCGCCCGGATCCGGCATTTTATGGCTGACGCGATCACGGGCGGCCTGGCCCAGGACGAGTCCTTCATCGATATTATGATGATTTCCAAGTACCTGGAGAGGGTGGCGGATCACGCCGTCAACATCTGTGAGGATGTGGTCTACTCGGTGACGGGTAAGATGATCAAGGATTCTGACCTCACCGAGGAATAAGCGGAAATCCACGACAGTTTCCCGGTTTGCTCTTGAATGGACCAGATTTTGCGGGCATAATAGACCTATAAGTAATACTCTCTTAAACGAGGAGGATACGACATGATCTATGTATGCGATATCTGTGGTTATGAATATGATCCCGCGAAGGGTGATCCTGAGCGCGGCGTTCAGCCGGGCACGAAGTTCGAGGATCTTCCGGATGACTGGACCTGCCCTGAGTGCGGCGTCGAGAAGGACAATTTCAGCCCGAAGGCATGAGGAAAAAACGGGAAACTGAATCATTCTTCACTTGGGACCGAGGATTTTATCGGTCCCTTTTTTCGCTGTTTACGATCGTGGTCCTGCAGAATCTGGCGGCCTACAGCGTGAATATGGCGGATAACATCATGCTGGGCGGTTATGATCAGACTGCTCTGTCCGGGGCAGCCACCGTGAATCAGATCTTCTTCCTGGTCCAGCAGCTGGCTATGGCCATCGGGGAGGGCCTGACCGTCCTGACCGCCCAGTACTGGGGTCAGGGGCGGGTGTCGCCGATCCGCCGGCTGACGGGGACGGCCCTGAAATGGGGAGCCGGGGCGGGGACGTTCGCGCTCTGCCTTTGTTTTCTCCTGCCCAGACAGCTGGTCGGGATCTTCACCTCTGACCAGGCCATCGTGGCCGCGGGGGTTACCTATCTGCGGGGAATCGAATGGACCTTCCCTCTGTTCATCGTCAGCCAGATCCTGGTGACGGCCCTGCGGAGCGTGGAGGTGGTCTGGATCGGACTCTGGACATCGCTTCTGTCGCTGGCCATTAATGTGGGCGTGAATTATACCCTGATCTTCGGGCATTTCGGGGCGCCGGAGCTGGGCCTTCAGGGGGCGGCCATCGGGACCCTGCTGGCCAGGATCGCGGAGCTTCTGGCGGTGGTCTGGTACCTGGCGGTGAAGGATCAGCGGCTGAAGCTGTTCTCGGAGAACTTCCTTCGTCGGGATCCGGGACTTGAGCGGGATTTCCTGCGGATCGCGATGGTGGTGGTGTCGGGCGGCATGTGCTGGGCGATTTCGGTGCCGCTTCAGACGGCCGTCCTGGGGCATCTGCCGGGCGGGGTTTCTTCAGACGCCATCGCCGCGAATTCAGTGGCGACGACCTTCTACCAGTATCTGAAGGTTTTCGTGATCGCCATGAGCGCTTCTTCGTCTGTCCTCATCGGGAAGACGGTGGGGCAGGGGGACCTGGGCAGACTCCGGAAAGAGGCCAGGACCCTGTCGGTATTAGACGTGGTTGTGGGCCTGCTGTTCGGGGCCCTGCTCTTCCTGCTCAGGAAGCCCCTCTTATCCCTCTATTCCCTCCGGCCCTCGGCCATGAAAATGGCGGACCAGCTGATCGTGGTCATGAGCGTGGTCATGGTGGGAATGGCCTATCAGATGCCGGTGAGCGGAGGGATCCTCCGGGCGGGAGGCGACACCCGGTTCACCACCGGGGTGACCATCATCAGCACCTGGTGCATCGTCATGCCCCTGTCTTACCTGAGCGGTTATGTCTGGAAGCTTCCGGTCTGGGCGGTGGTCTGCTTCATCCAGTCGGATCAGATCTTCAAGGGGCTTCCCATCTTCCTCCGCTTCCGGACCTATAAGTGGGTTAAGAAGCTGACCCGGCCGGAGGACCCGGGCCCGGCCTGAGCGGTTAGGAAGCCGGGATCAACTATTAAGCAGGGGCATTGGAAAAGGAGAATATTATGGAGAAACCCACACTTCTGGTCATGGCCGCCGGCCTCGGCAGCCGGTACGGCGGGCTCAAGCAGATCGACCCGGTGAGCGAGGAGGGGGAGATCATCATGGATTTTTCCCTTTATGACGCCATGATGGCCGGCTTCGACCGGGCGGTTTTCGTCATTCGCAGGGAGAATGAAGAGGACATGCGGAAATTGATCGAAAACCGGGCGGGCAGGTACATGGAGACGGAATTCGTTTACCAGGACATGGAAGATCTGCCGGAGGGCTACCAGGTGCCCGAGGGCAGGACCAAGCCCTGGGGCACCTGCCACGCGGTGCTGGCGGCACGCCACGCCATCCGGGGACCCTTCGCCGTCGTCAACGCGGATGATTACTATGGACCGGGCGCCTTCCAGGTGATCTATGACGAGCTGGCCTCGCTGAAGGACGGGGCGCCTCATCCCTATTGCATGGTGGGCTTCCAGCTGACGAAGACGCTGACGGAGAACGGGACGGTGGCCCGGGGGATCTGCGGTGTCTCAGCGGACGGCCGCCTGGAGAAGGTGGTGGAGAGGACCAAGATCGCCTGGCGGGCGGGGGTTCCCAGCTACACGGAGGATGACGGCGCCAGCTGGACGGCGCTTCCGGAGGACAGCGTCGTATCCATGAATTTCTGGGGCCTGACGCCCTCCTTCTTCGAGGGAGCCTGGCGGCGGTTCCCGGCCTTCCTGGACCGGACGCTGGCGGAGAATCCTCTGAAGGGAGAATATTTTCTTCCCTCCGTGGTTCAGGCCGACATCGAAGAGGGCCTGGCCCGGGTGAAGGTTCTCCGGTCCCAGGATAAATGGTACGGTGTGACCTACCGGGCGGACAAGCCGGATGTCACGGCGGCGCTCCGGTCCATGAAGGATAAGGGGCTGTATCCGGAAAGGCTCTGGCATGAGCCGGACCCGGACCGGCTGGTCTGGCGTTGACCGGGGAGCGGCCCGGCCAGGGGTGAGGACTCGGCGGCGGCTGGGACGAGCCCGGACAGGTCGTTCGGCGGCGGCCGCGGCGGGCTCAGGCGGAGCGTCCGGCGGCGGCAGGAACAGCTCAGACAAAAGGCGGGGCGCGACGAAATCGTGCGGAAAACGACCGTCTGACATGTGAATTTTTGTGAAAAAAGTGTAATTAAAGTCCTTGAATTTTACCTGGGCCGAGAATATAATACAATGGTACGCCGCAGAAGGCGGACACATCCTTGCACCGCAGCGGTGCGGTGCCATTTAGTCCACAGGGAGGTGAAAACATGACCAATTACGAATTGATGCTCGTCATCGACTCCGCCCTCACTGAAGAGGAGCGGAATGCTGTTCTGGAGAAGGTCCGCGGGATCATCGCCGGAGCTGGCGAAGCCGGGGAGACGGACGTCTGGGGCATGAGAAAGCTTGCGTATCCCATCAATAAGAAGAATGAGGGGTTCTACGCGGTGATCCCGTTCCAGGCCCAGCCGGATTTCCCGAAGGAGCTGGACAGAAGACTCCGGATCTCTGACAGCGTGATCCGTCATATGATCGTCAATAAAGACGAGAAGTAAGACAGGATCCGCAGAAAGCGAGGCGGACCATGAACAGTGTGATCTTAATCGGCAGACTTACCCGGGACCCGGAAGTGCGTTATACCTCCGGCTCTCAGATGGCCGTCTGCAACTTCACCCTTGCCATCGACCGGCCGGTCCGGCAGGGAGGAGAGCGGCAGGCGGACTTTCCCCGCGTGGTGGTATTCGGCAAGCAGGCGGAGACCTGTGAGCGGTACCTGGCGAAGGGAAGACTGGTGGCGGTGAACGGCCGCATCCAGACGGGAAGCTACCAGAACCGCGACGGACAGACCGTGTATACCACGGACGTCGTGGCGAACCGAGTCGAGTTCCTCGAATGGGGGGACAGGCCGCAGGGCGGGAGCCGTCCGCAGCAGTCCCGGTCCCAGGGGTATGGCGGCCAGTCTCAGGATTATGGCGGTCAGTCTCAGAACTACGGCGGCCAGCCCCAGGGCGGCGGCCGGTCCTCGAGACAGTCCCAGCCCGCTCCCAGACGGGAGGAGCCGGAGGACATCCCGGACACCTTCGAGGCGATCGACGATGACGTTCCATTCTAAAGAAAGGAAGATTGAGCGATGGCGATGGATAATAAGCGGCGCGGCGGCATGAGAAGGAAGAAAGTATGCCAGTTCTGCGCGGATCCGGCGGAAACGATCGATTATAAGGATGTTGAGACGCTGCAGAAGTATGTGACCGAGAGAGGCAAGATCCTCCCCAAGCGGATCACCGGTACCTGCGCGAAGCATCAGAGAGAACTTACGACCGCTATCAAGCGGGCCCGCATCGTGGCTCTGCTGCCCTATGTAGCTGACTAACGCCTGAGGATGGCGCAGCGGTTAACTCGGCAGTAATGACAGCGGTCTGAGTATGGCACGCAGCTGACGGGACAAGTACATTAGCGCAGGTGACGTGTTATTTCGACCATAGAGGCCGGGAGACGATTATTCGTCTCCCGGTCTTTCTTTTTCTCCGCTTCTCCGCGGACAAAGGCAGCCCGGTGGGCGTTCCGCATCCCGCCATCCCCCCATCCCGCGTTCCGCACCCGCCATCCCGCATCCCGCGGGCCGCGGCTCACAGCTCTCAGCCCTTTTCCAGCCTTCGTGGGCGGAGCGGCAATATCCCTGGCCGTCCCACTATTCAGCGGCATAGAATTGGTCTCTGTAGTGTGATATATTACAATTTTCAGAAAATGATATTTAATTTTTCCTCGCCTCGAGATAGAGTACAATATTGTTCGCAAAAGTGAATAGTAGAAAAGCCATTGAGGCTCGTGTAAAATGATTAGCGACCAAACTTCTC
>CACZTH010000065.1 GCA_902784035.1 uncultured Eubacteriales bacterium | reverse complement strand
TGGCCTGGTAGGAGGTATAAGCGCAGACCCGGTCGTCCTGGCCGTAAGAAAGGACCATGCTGTGGTCCAGGCCCGCCTCCCGCGCCCTGCCGGCCGGCACGATCTCCAGCTCCGCGGACAGGAAGTCTTCCTCCTCCACATCATACTTTTCCTTCAGGACTGAAAGGACCGCCTTCCGAACGGCCTCCTTCCCGCCTTTTTCGTCGTCCTCCCCTTCGTCAGACAAAGGCATATTGCCCACGATCAGGTCAAGGTTCTCGCCCTCAACCACCTTATCGCCCCGCTTCAGCATCTGCTCCTGGGCCAGATGGGGCAGGAGGTCGCTGACGAAGAAGACCGGATCCCCCGGCTCCTCGCCCAGGTTCACGGGCACCACGCTGCCGTCCTTCTTCACGAAGACCCCATGCAGGGCCAGGGGCAGGGTCACCCACTGGTATTTCTTAATCCCCCCGTAGTAGTGGGTGTCCAGGTAGGCGAAGCCGCCGTCCTCATACAGGGGGTTCTGTTTGACATCCAGCCGGGGCGAATCGATATGGGCGCCCAGAATATTCATGCCCTCCTCGATGGGATCCTCTCCCAGGTTGAACATGACCACGCCCTTCCCGCGGTTGATCCGGTAGACCTTATCGCCGGTCTTCAGGGACGCGCCCGCCTGAATCAGCTGGTCCAGATCCCGGTAGCCGGCCGCTTCGATGTCTGCCCGTATGATTTCCACGCACTCCCGCTCCGTCTTCCCACGGGACAGGAAATCGATGTATTTCTGATTGAAGGCCCGGCAGGCTTCCTTCTGGTCCGCCGAGTAAGTGTTCCAGGTGTTTTTCTTATCCATGATGTCCCCTTCCTATTCTATAGTTCCCGTATATTTTATCATAAAACAGGGCGCTTTGCAGGGCCGCGGGCTTCCTTCCTGATTATGAGGCCTCTCCGGCCCGAATGCCCCGACCCATTCCCCCGGATTCCCTGGGCATCCACCTCCCTCCACCTCGACTTCCTGATCCAAGCACACCGGATTTTACAAAAACTTGATTTCCTCTGAGGGAAGTATTGGTATAATAGCATAGAGATGCTGCGGCATCCTTTCACGATATTCTATTCGAGAGGAGAAACATAGATGAAAACTTGTCCGAAATGCGGCATGGCCTGTTCAGACTCCGCTTCGTTCTGTCCGAACTGCGGGACCCGCCTGCCGGAAACCGCAGGCGCGGCAGACGGCTATGACCAGAACTCCGCCTATGGCCAGGGCGGCTACGGCCCGGCAGGCGGAGGCGCCGGCGCCCAGGGCGGCGATAACTACGGCCCGGCAAGCGGCTACGGCCAGGGCGGCTACGATCAGTCCAACAGCTACGGTCAAGGCTGTTACGATCAGTCCAACAGCTACAGCCAGGGCAGTTACGATCAGTCCAACAGCTACGGCCAGAACGGCTACGGAAACTACGGCTATGGCGACGGGAGCGCCCCCTATGGGAACGCCTACGGCGCTGGCGGCCCGATGCCCGGCGCCCCGCTGCCCCTTCGACGCAGCATCGCCCTCTGCATCATCTTTTCCATCATTACCTGCGGCATCTATGACCTTTACTGGATGGCGAAGATGAACGATGAGCTCCGCGCCCTCGCCGGAGAACCCGGCACCTCCGGCGGCATGGTGGTCCTCTTCTCCCTTATCACCTTCGGCATTTACGAACTTTACTGGTATTACCAGATGGGCAAGCTGGTTGACAGGGTCAAGCGCTCCCCCAGCGAGAACACCGGGATCCTCTACCTGATCCTCGCCCTCTTCTCCGTCGGCATCATCAGTGACGCCCTCATGCAGGACGCCCTGAACAGTTTCACGCCCTATGCCTGACCTGCCCCGGAATAAGGCCGCCCGCCCCGCGGTCCCTTCCCGCATCCGGGGCATCTCCCTCCTCCTGTCCCTGGCCGCCGGCTACTTCCTCTGGCTCCGCCTGGGCGGCCCCTTCCTGCCATGCCCCTTCCGCCTCGTGACCGGCTGGCTGCTCCCCGGCGGCGGCCTTCTCTGCCCAGGCTGCGGCGTGACCCACATGACGCTGGCCCTGGCCCGGGGCGACCTTTCCAGCGCCTGGACCGCCAACCCCTTTCTTTTATCCACCCTGCCCTTCCTGGGCCTCCAGATCTTCCTAGATCGTCGGGCGAAAGCGCGCCGCCAGCCCCTCCCCGCCTGGGATCGCCCCCTGCTCCTGCTCTACCTGTCCGCCCTCCTGCTGTTCGGGATCGCCCGAAACCTCGCCTGACCTCCGGGGCAGTCTTTTTTTAGCCGAAACAAGCGCCCCGCAGCTTCGGGATCGGCGGGCGCCGGTTTTTTTCATGAAAAAAGCGCCCCAGCGGACGCTGCCGCCGGGACACTGCTCAATTTCGATAATAGAGTTCATCGGCCATAGATTCCATCAATCGCGGGGCTGCTCTCGACCTTCTGTTTTCGTCGGCGCCGCCTGGCCTGGCTGCTCAGACTCTGCCTCCGCCCGGGCCAGAATCTCCCGGGCCCGGCGGATCACATAGGGATCGCCCTTAGTCTCCGCCACATACTTCAGACAGACATCCCGCTCCTCGGTCCTGCCCAGCCGGTCATAGACCTCCGCCAGGTGGTAGGTCCCCATGAGACTCTCCAGCGGCGACCCCGCGCAACGGTAGTGGTTCATCCAGAACTCCTCCTGACCCCGGAGATCCCCTTCCCGCAGCCGAAGAAGCTGGCGGGCGCTCTCGAAGGACCGGGTGAACAGGGCCCGCTGATTGGGGTTCCGAACCTGCCCGATGAGTGACTCCGCGGCGGTAATTGCCTGCTCCGCCTCCCGGAAGCTCCCCCGGTCGATCAGGCAGACCGCCTTCCCGTTCAGCCAGGAGATCTGAAGCGGGAGGACCTTCTGTCCCTTCCCCTCCGGCATCTGATTTCCCAGGATCCGCTCCGCCTCCCGGTATTCCCCCAGATCCGTCAGCGCCGCGATCCGGTAGCTCCGCGCGAAAAGGTGCCGGACAGAACGAGGCTTTCCGTCATCCAGCTTATTCACCTCGGCCAGAAAATCCCTGGTCCGGAGGTCCTGCATCCGGATCTTCGTCAGCTTCGCGACCCGGATCGAGACCATTTTATTGAAGAACAGGGCAGTCGCCACGATGAACAGGAAAGCGGCCACGACATTCACCCACTCACCTCCCGGCAGCGGCTGCGCCCAGAAGAGCCAGAATCCGCCCGCGAAGGCGATGACATAGTACAGGACCGCCAGATCCCTGTATAAAAACAGCATCGCATCATCCTTTCCGGCCCTCCGCCCGACGGCGAGGGCACCTGACCTGGACCCAAATCGATTTTCTAGTCTTATATTCTAACATTATTTCATACCGCGCGAAAGGCCTCCCGGGACGAGGTTCCGGGAGGCCTTTCCTGCTGCTAAGCCGCCGCCGGATATCCGGCGATGCCTCAGCCTTCGATCTGAATGTAATGATTTTCCTCGACCTGCGGCTTCTGGACCTCTTTCGGCACGGAAACCTTCAGGATACCATTGTCGAATTTCGCCTTAATGTCCTCTTCTCTGACACCGTCGCCCACATAGAAGCTCCTGGTGCAGGTGCCCTGGAACCGCTCCTGGCGCAGGTACTTTCCATCTTCATCCTTCTCGTCCTTCTGGCTGGAAGTGGAAGCCTCGAAGCTAAGGACCCCGTCCTTCAGCTGAATCTTCACGTCCTCCTTCCTGAAGCCGGGAAGATCCATCGTCAGCTCATAGTGGTCGCCCGCGTCCTTCACATCACTCTTCATCAGGCCTGTATCACTGTTTCTGGAAGGCCAGTCCATGAAATCATCGAAGAAATCATTTCTGAAAATAGACGGATACAACATCGTCACAACCCCCTTTAATATTTATGTCATGCGCTCCGCCCGAGGTCCCTGTGACCTCCGCCGCGCGCTTGTTGCCTCAGATCCTGCCGGGAAAAACCACCCCGGCTGTACCGACGGGCTCCGCCCCGCCGGCCGCGGCTTCTCGGCCGCCGGTCTCAGGGCTTAGCCCTCGATCGAAATGAAGTGGTTCTGCTCCACTTTCCTCCGGTTCTCCTCCTTCGGAACCGAGACGGTCAGGACGCCGTTCTCGAACCTGGCCCTGATGTCCTCCTCTGTCAGGTCTTCACCCACGTAGAAGCTCCGAGTGCAGGTGCCCTGGAACCGCTCCTGACGCAGGTACTTGCCCTTCTCGTCCTTATCTTCGCTCTGGCTCGCGGTGGTTGCCTCGAAGCTCAGGACCCCGTCCTTCAGCTGAATCTTCACGTCTTCCTTCCTGAAGCCCGGAAGATCCATCATCAGCTCATAATGATCGCCCGCGTCCTTCACGTCGCTCTTCATCAGCGCCGCGTCGTTCGTGCTCCTGCTGGGCCAGTCCATGAAATCATCGAAGAAATCGTTTCTGAAAATATTCGGATACAGCATCTTTATGACCCCCCTTCTTAGGTTCTGCGTCCGCCGGCGGCTCCCTGCCGCCTTCGGCGCTTTCTGTCATCGTCTCGGCCTCCTGACCTCCCGGTCCCTCTGGCCTTTCCCTTTGGACAATTCTTATTATATCCATTTTGTTAGCACTGTCAAGCGGTGAGTGCTAATTTTTTTGAAATTATTTTTCCCCTCATTGGACTTCCAATGCTTTCAGGTGCTTATTATTTTCACAGGTTGCCGTCTGCCCTGTTTTGCCCTTATTTTGCCCTAATGACTGAGATTTGGCCGAAATTAATTGTGGGTATATTATTCGTCCGAACCC
>CACZTH010000064.1 GCA_902784035.1 uncultured Eubacteriales bacterium | reverse complement strand
CCAGCCAGCGCCTTGAGACGCCGGCTGGCAACAAGGGCTTATAGCCCTGGAGTAAACCACCCGTTTGACGGGTGGTCCTGATTTTTGTCCGGGCGGGCGCGAAAACAGGCGGCTCCGTTCTCTCCGCGGCCGGGCGGGCGCGCGAGAACAGGAAAGCCTGTATTCTCCGCGGCCGGCGCATGAAAAAACAGGCGGCCCCGGGGAGGGACCGCCTGTTCAGCTGATCTTCGTCAGATCGGCAGCCGCCAGAGGCTGACGGCTGCCGGCTAGAGCCGGTTCTTTATTTCTTGAAGAGGTTCTGCTTGGCGCGGACCAGGTCGACCAGGGTCTCGTTATACGGGGTCGGCACACCGGCCTTCTTGCCCAGCTTGACCACGGCGCCGTTGATGATGTCGATCTCGGTGCGCCGCTCATGCATGAAGTCCTGCAGCATGGAGGAGTGGTTCTCGCCGGTCTTCGTCGCGACGTCGAAGGCGTGCTCGATCTGCTCTTCCATGTCGAAGGTGCCGCCATTGGCGTTGGCCACGGTGATGGCCTCGACCACCATCTTATAGGCCAGGTCGTGGGCGTCCTCGTCCTCGACGACGATCTTATTCAGGCCGCCGGTCATGGCCGTGATGGCGTTAATGGCGATGTTGGAGAACAGCTTATGCCAGACCAGGTTGATGGGATCTCCCTCGCAGGCCTCCGCGGGCAGGCCGGACTCTTCCATGACCTTCGCGACCTCTTCGGCCTTCGCGAAGTTGGCGGGATCCATCGCGCCGATCTGGGTGATGCCGACGCCGTTATGCTGAACGTGGCCCGGCCCGAGGAAGGTGCCGCCGTGGGCGGTGGTGCCGCACAGGACCTGAGAGGCCGGAACGACCTTCATGATCTCGTCGGTGTTGCCGATGCCGTTCTGCAGGGTCAGCAGCATGGCGTGGTCATCGAACATGGCGTGGGCGTTCCGCAGAGCGTCGGCCAGGAACAGATACTTCACGAAGCAGATCATCAGGTCGCAGACGCCGATGTCCTCAGGGTTGGTCGTCGCCAGGGTGGGATGGAAGACCTTCTGGCCGTCCGTCTCCTCCAGCGTGATGCCATTCTCCTTCACAGCCTTAATGTTCGCTTCGGCGATGTCGAAGACGTAAACATCATTCTTCTGGCTCAGATAACCGGCATAGATGCTGCCCATGGAACCGCATCCCAGGAAACCAATTTTCATAACAATATACCTCCTCAAAACCAATCAATACTGTTCAGGTCTACAGCAAGACCCAACTCTGGACATTATAACAGTTTCAGGGTCCCTGTTCAAGGCAGGCGGCCTGTATACACGCCTTTTTGCAAGGGGTCCGGGCGTTAAGGGCGCTCTCCTGCGCTTCCTGAAAAACGGGATTTCCCGGACGGTTTATTCTTCACACGTGTATTTTCTTGTGTTAAAATAATTACTTGCGAACAGAAAGGAGCCGGACGGAACGCGCGCCGGCGGACCTTTTGTTTATCCCCCGGCAGGCGGGGGCGGATCACTACGGAAGGAAGCGAAAGCATGTATAAATTTAAATGCCTGAACAACATCTCCGACGCCATCTATGATGTGTTGGACGACAGCTATGAGAAGACGGAGGAACTGGCGGAGGCGGACGCCGTCATCGTCCGCAGCGCCAAGATGCACGACATGGAGTTCCCGGACCGGCTGCAGGCCATCGTCCGGGCGGGCACCGGCGTCAACAACATCCCCCTCAAGCGGTGCGCGGAGCAGGGCATCGTGGTCTTCAACGCCCCCGGCGCCAACGCCAACAGCGTGAAGGAGATGGTCGTAGCGTCGATGATCATCGCCATGCGGAACATCCCCTCGGCCATCCAGTGGGTGAAGGACAACGCGGAGGATCCGGATTTGGCGAAAAACATCGAGAAAGGCAAGAAGAAATACGCGGGCAATGAGATCAGGAATAAGACGCTGGGTGTCATCGGACTCGGCGCCATCGGCGGCATGGTGGCCAACACCGCCATCAGCCTCGGCATGAACGTGGTCGGCGTCGATCCTTTTCTGTCCGTCCACAACGCCCTGTCCCTGGACCGGAACGTGAAGGTTCTGAAGACCTATGACGAATTGTTCCAGCAGGCGGACATCATTACCATCCACCTGCACCTGACGGATGAGACCCGGGGCATGATCGGCCAGAACGCCATCCGGAAGATGAAGCAGGGGGTCATCATGATGAATTTCTCCCGCGGTGAGGTCGTGGACGAGAAAGCCATGGGCGAGGCGCTGGAGAAGGGGAAGGTCCGGAAATATGTGACGGATTTCGCCGATCCCGCTGTCATGAAGATGCCGAATGTCATCGCCACTCCCCACCTGGGCGCCAGCACGGCGGAGGCTGAGGACAACTGCGCCATCATGGCGGTCCGGGAGCTCCGGGATTACCTGGAGAACGGAAACATCCTCCATTCTGTCAACTACCCGGACTGCTCCGGCGGGATCTGCCAGACAGCCGGCCGGATCACGGTGGCTCACCATAATGTGCCCAACATGCTGTCGAAGATGATGAAGGTGATCGGCGAAGAGGATAACGTGAACATCGCCCACATGACCAACCAGACGAAGGGAGAGTTCGCTTACTGCATGTTCGACCTGGATTCCCCGGTCACGGAGGAGCTGGCTGCCCGGCTCCGGTCCATCGACGGTGTCATCCGGGTCCGGGTGATAAAATGAAGGTCGCCCTGAGGAACGGCCTGATCGTGGGACTGGCGGCCGCCGTCTTCTGCGCGGTCATGGGCGTGATCCGTCATGACTTCTCGGCTGGTTATGTGATCGCGGGCTTTGCCGGCGGCTTCCTTCTGGAGGTCATCCTGAGCCTGCAGATGGATAAGAAGGACCAGTAGGGACCGCCGCCGGCATGGCAGCGGCGCGGCCATCTGAGAACAGGCCGGTCGTCATAAGGAAGGATACGATTATCGTAGAGAAAGGTGCGCGGCGCCGGGGATGCCAGAAGGCGCCTCGGAAGACCGCGCGTTTTTCATGGGGCCGGCGGGCGCCGGCGACAGAAAGGAGCTGGAGATGAGAGAAGTGGTCATGCGGCCGGGTCTGCGCTTTCCTTATCGGGCGGAAGCGGACATCCTGGATTATCCCCACGGCGAGGACCAGCCGCCCCGGAAGCGGTGCACCATTAATGTGGATTTCGCCCGGTCGGACGTGGAAGAGATGAAAGCGAAGGGCCTGGACCTGGCGGGCTGCCTCCAGGCTTACCAGGACCGGCTGGAACGGACTCTCCGGCAGATGATTGGGCCTGACTGCGTCTGTAAGGAAGGCCTGGACGAAATGATCCAGATCATCCGGGCGGGGATCGAAGGCTATTTCCAGACAACGTCCGGCGAGGAAGGGAACTGACAAAGGCTTCCGCGGCGTCCGTTCCACAGCCCGGGCGCGTCCACCCGGCCCGCGCGCCGGCGAGCCGGCGGTCAGCGAAGATAGACGAAAAGGATAATATTATGACGAACAAAGCCATCCGAAGACTGGTCCTGGTCCTGATCCTAGCCTCTGCCCTGATCTACGGCATCCAGATCCTGGTCTTCCGTGACATCCGGGACACCGGTTTCTATATCCTGCAGGACCTGGCCTTCCTCCCCCTTACCGTGGCCATCGCCACCATCGTGATCGGGGACTTCCTGGATGAGAAGGAGAAGGAGGAACGGCTGGAAAAGAGCAGGATGCTGACCAGCTCTTTCTTCTCCGCCATGGGTACGGAGCTCACCCGCAGGATGCTGCCGGCCCTGACCTACGGCCCGGGGATGGAACGGGTTCGGACCATCATCCAGGGAAAGGGCTGCGAGGGGGAGAAGCAGATTGACCGGGTCCAGGCGGAGATCCGGTCCATGGACCTGTCGCTCCGGCTGGACGAGGAGACCTACGAGGACGTCCGGGAGCTTCTCATGGAAAAGCATGAGAGCCTTCTGATCCTGGCTTCCAACCCCCTCCTTCTGGAGCATGAGTGCTTCACGGAGCTGCTCTGGTCCCTCTTCCATCTGATCGATGAGATGTCCCTCCGGGGAGCGTTCATGGAGCTTGGGCCAGCGGACCTGTCCCACCTGGAAGAAGATTTTCAGGTCACCTTCCGCCTCCTGCTCCAGAACTGGGCTTCCAACGCCGGATATATGAAAGAGAATTACCCCAACTTCGCCATGGCGGTCCGGGAGAGGCTCCTGAAAACAGCCGCCAGGAGGCGGGAGGAGGCCGCCCGCGCGGGCGGAGATCTGACTGGCGGGAAGGAAGAAACCGCCGGGATCAGCCGCGGGCGGAGCGAATGAAGATCGGATTTTTCACGGTCTGGGAAGATCTGCCGAAGGGGTCGGGCTACGGGCTCTGGACGCCCGCCTATTGGCTGACCATCGCGGTCGTCCTGGCGGGGATCCTCCTGGGCCGCGCCTGTATTACAAGCCAGGTCCGGCGCGCGGTCAGGGCGGAGGCAGCTGCCGGCGGCAGGCTGAAGGAGGGCGCGCCGGAAGCGGAAAGGCCGGGTGACGGGAGGCCGAATGGGAGCGGCGGTCTGACCGCTGAAGAGCGGGCCGCGCGCCGGTGGCTTTTGTTCATTCCCCTGTTCATGGTGGGCATGGAGGTCTTCAAACAGAGCTTCCTGCTCCTGACGGGGCATTTCAGCGTGGATCGTCTGCCGCTCCACCTCTGCAGCCTGGGCCCCTATGTGTTTCTGCTGGCGGAAGGCATGCCGCGGCGGGGGCTCCGACAGGCCTTCCGGGAGATCGCGTGCGTCCTGATCCTGCCGGGGAGCCTGCTTGCCCTGGCCATGCCGGACTGGACCCGGTTCCCGGTCTGGAATTTCTTCAACCTTTACGGCTACCTGTGGCACGGTCTCCTGGTCCTGTACCCGTCGCTGATCCTGTCCCTGGGCCTGGTCCGGCCGCGCCTTCGCCACATCTGGTACGAGGTTCTGTTCGCGTGCGCGGTGATCCCGCCGATCTATGTTTTCAACAAGCGGTTCGACACCAATTATTTCTTCGTGAACTGGCCCATCCGCCATACGCCGCTGATGGCGCTGGCGCGGCTGATGGGGGTGCCGGGCTATCTGGCCGGCTATTTCGGCCTGATGGTCCTGGTGGTGGTCATCGTCTATGGGATCTATGGGCTGCTGGGAAGGCTGAAAGAGAGACGGGGAAAAGTCTGACTTCCCCCCGTCTCTCTTTCTTTACCTGAAAAAAGTTACCTGAAAAAAGCGTCATCGCGCCGCCGCGGACGGTCTGCCCGACTGTCTGTCTGCTTCAGTCGCCCTCCGAGGCGATCCGGTAGCCCACGCCCACCTCCGTGAAGAGGTATTCCGGGTGGGTATGGTCCACTTCGATCTTCTTCCGGATGTTCGACATGTTGACCCGGAGGATCTGGTTGTCGCTGCCGGACTTGGGCCCCCAGAGTTCCTTCATGATGAAGTCGTAGGTCAGGACCTTGCCGGCGAACCTGCCCAGCAGGGCCACGATCCGAAACTCGATCAGGGTCAGTCCCGCGTCCTTTCCGCGGATGGTCACCCGGTGCCGGTCGTAGTCGATGACCAGGTCCTTCACCCGGTAAGTCCCCTCCCGGGCGATCTCCGAATTGGCGTCCGCGGCCCGGGCATGGCGGAGGGAGGTCCGGATCCTGGCCAGGAGTTCCCGGGTCCCGAATGGCTTGGTGATGTAATCGTCGGCGCCGGCGTCGAAGGCCTTCACCTTATCTGACTCCTGGGTCCTGGCGGAGACCACGATGACCGGGATGCCCGACCATTTCCGGAGAGAGGCCAGTACGTCCATCCCGTCCATGTCCGGCAGCCCCAGGTCCAGGATGATCAGATCCGGGCAGTGGGACACCATCATGGCCAGCGCCTCCTTCCCCGATTCCGCCTGGATCACCTGGTAACCGGCGGATCCCAGCACATTGGTCATGAACCGCATGATGCTGGTCTCATCCTCAATGATCATGATTTTATCTTTAATATTCATTCGAATCGCTCCATGCGTTTCCAGTATTGTGATGGACGAAGCCTGCCTCCGCCTCGCGTTCAGCCTGCCGTTTTCGCCGCCAGGGGCAGGGTGAAACGGACCTGAGCGCCGCCATCCGTATTCCGCAGGGAGATGGTCCCATGGTGGGCCCGGATGATGGCGCTGCAGACAGACAGGCCCAGGCCCATGTTCCGGGTTCCGTCGCTCCGCCGTTCCTCGGACGAGCCAGGCCGGGGCATGCTGTCGAAGGGGTGGTCCAGCCGGGCCTGGGGGAAGCCGCCGCCGTCATCCGTGATGGTGAAGACCGCGTCCCTGGCCGCCTTCGTCACCCGGATATCTATATGGGTCAGGTCTTTCCCGTGGATGGCCGCGTTTTCCAGAAGGTTGGTCAGCACCTGCTCGATCATCAGCGGGTCCATGGGCACGAAGGGCAGGTCTCCGTCAATCTCGTCTGTGACCCGGATGTCCGGGCGCCGCCGGGTGAAGTTCGTCACGGCTTCCGGAACCACCTCGCTGACGTCCCAGGGTTCGATGTTCAGCCGGGTCTCGTCGCTTCCCAGCCGGGTGATGGACAAAAGATTCTCGATCAGGCGGGTCATCCGCTGGGATTCGTCCCGGATGTCGGTCAGCATGGCCTTTTTCGCGTCCTCGTCCAGGTCCGGGGTCTCCAGGATGGCGGAGGCCGCCCCGGTGATGGAGGTGAGCGGGGTCCGGAGGTCGTGGGAGACAGACCGGAGCAGAGAGGCGTGCATTCGTTCCTTCTCGTTCTCCAGCCGGAGCTCATCCATCTCCTTCGTCCGGGTGGTCAGGGCCGAGGTGATCAGGGCGACCAGGAGGAAGACGATGAAGGTGAGGGGGTAGCCGGTCAGGGAGAAGTCGATGTGCTGGTAGGGGTAGGTGAAGAAGTAGTTCACCGCGATGACGCTGACGGCCGCCGCGACCAGTCCATACCAGTAACCGCTGGTGAGGCGGGAGATCAGGAGGACCGCCAGGACGAACACAGGCAGTGCGTAGCCGCTGATCACGTTGGCCCGCTGGGCCAGGGCGCAGAAGACGCAGGCCAGGACCAGGATCGCGAAGAAGATCGACAGGTCGCGCTGGTTCACCGGCCCCGGACGGAAGCGCCGCCTTCGCCGGGGCGGGGCCTGGGCCGGATCCCGGAAGGGCTGCTCTCCCCGCAGGTCAGAGGAGAGCCGATCCGCGCGGGCGGGGTCCGCGCCCGATGTACTGTTTCGTTTCATGCGCCCTCCTTCCCGATAAAGACCTTCTTAATATTTAATTATACTCCGCGCGTTCGTTAAGGAGGCGTTAAGATGGGATGTTCGAGAGGCGTGGTAATAAATCCGATCATACCTGCCGGTCAGCCGTTTCATCTTGACGGAGCCTTAACAGACGACCGCCCGATGTTAACGCCGCTTTAGCCTTTTCTGCCTGTATACTACGGCTGTGAGACAGAAAGGAGCGAGATATGGCTGAGAAGAATGAGCACGCGAAGGATTTCTCCCTGGAACCTGGGGAGCGGGTCCGCTGGAGGGGAAAGGCCGTGGAGGTGCCTCTGATCGAAGCCGCGGCGAAGAAGGAGATTGCCATGAAGTGGTGTGTCATCCCCCTGCTGGTCCTGTTCTTCATCGTTCTGCTGGCGAAGAATGGCTCGGGCGCCGGCTCGAACGCGATCATCGAGTGGGGCATGGGGATCTTCGCGGTCCTGCTTGCCCTGACCCCCTTCCAGACTGTGAAGATGATCCGGTCCCAGGAATATATCGTGACCGACCGCCGGGCCGTGGTGAAGCAGGGAAAGACCTGGTTCTATGTGGATCTGAATGAAGTGGACCGCGCGGAGGCCGTGAGCGGCCAGACGAAATACGTCTGCGTTCTCACCGGCAGCGTCATGGAGAAGGAAGCGAAGAAGCAGCTCCGCTGGCGGGCTACCCATGCCATGGTGGACGAGCTGGAAGAGGACCGGAATCACGCGAAGGGTCTTATCTTCTATAATGTGGAGGATCCGGGCCGGGTCATAGAGGCGATCCGCGGCTAGCCGGAGGAGAAGATCCTTTCTGACCATGAGCGGGGCGGGGAGGAAGGCTGGGAGAGGCCCGGCTGCCGTCCCGTTCATTTTGTGACGCTCATACGTGTGCATACGCATAACCTTGTGAAAGTAAACAAATAATCTCTGTGAAATCCGTTGACACTCGATACGGTTCGTGCTAAAAAATAGGTGTTAAAGCGGACCGGCCCTGAGAGGGACGGACGTGAATTTATCTGCGAAGGGCAATGGCGTCCATAAGGTTTTTTCCTTATGGACGCTTTTCGTCTTTCATGAAGAGGGAAACCGCGGACTCGATGAGAACGATCTTCGCGGAGGAACTTCCGCCCGCGGCGGATCGTCTGCCGCGGCAACTTTTGTCAGTAGAAAGGAAGCAGGATATGCAGACCGTACCTGAGTATTTCGGCAGTCTCGTTTTCGACGACCGGGTGATGAAAGCCAGCCTGTCCCAGGAGACTTACGAGTCCCTGAAGGAGACCATCGATGAGGATAAGGAGCTGGACCTTTCCGTCGCGAATGAAGTGGCGGAGGCCATGAGGACCTGGGCGGTCTCGCACGGCGCTACCCATTTCACCCACTGGTTCCAGCCCATGACAGGCATCACGGCGGAAAAGCATGACAGCTTCATCTCTCCGGCGACGGACGGCGGCGTCATCATGGAGTTTTCCGGCAAGGAACTGGTGAAGGGCGAGCCTGACGCTTCCTCCTTCCCCTCCGGCGGGATCCGGGCTACCTTCGAGGCCAGAGGCTATACGGCCTGGGACCCGACTTCCTACGCTTTCATTAAGGGCAAGACCCTTTGCATCCCCACGGCCTTCTGCGCTTACGGCGGCCAGGCCCTGGATAAGAAGACCCCCCTGCTCCGTTCCATGTCGGCCCTGAGCAAGCAGGCCATCCGGGTTCTGAAGCTGTTCGGGCATAAGGATGTTCGCCGGGTCATCGCCCAGGTGGGACCGGAACAGGAATATTTCCTGGTGGACCGGGATATGTATTTCCAGCGGCCTGACCTGGTCTTCACGGGCCGGACCCTGTTCGGCGCGCCGGCGCCGAAGGGGCAGGAGATGGACGACCACTATTTCGGCGTCATCAAGCCCCGGGTCCAGGAATTCATGGAAGACCTGAACGACGAGCTCTGGAAGCTGGGAATCCTGGCTAAGACTGAGCATAACGAGGTGGCCCCCTCTCAGCATGAGCTGGCCCCCATCTATACTACCTGCAACCGGGCCACGGACCACAACCAGCTGACCATGGAGATCATGCAGAAGGTTGCCCGCCGGCACGGGCTGGTCTGCCTGCTCCACGAGAAGCCCTTCGATGGGGTGAATGGCAGCGGCAAGCACAACAACTGGTCGATCTCTACCGACACCGGTGTCAACCTCCTGTCGCCTGGGAAGGCCCCCGGGGATAATGTTCAGTTCCTGCTGTTCCTCTGCGCGGTGATTAAGGCCGTGGATGACTATCAGGATCTGCTCCGGATCTCCGTGGCCACCGCCGGCAACGACCACCGGCTGGGCGCGAATGAAGCGCCGCCCGCTGTGGTGTCCATGTACCTGGGCGAGGACCTGACGGCTGTTCTGGAGGCCATCGAGAAGGATGAGGAATATAAGGGCGCGGAGCGGGCCATCATGGAGCTGGGCGCCGACGTCCTGCCGAAGTTCCGCAGAGACGCGACGGACAGGAACAGGACCTCTCCCTTCGCCTTCACCGGCAATAAGTTCGAGTTCCGGATGGTTGGTTCCTCCGACAGCATCGCCTGCGCCAACATCATGCTGAACGCGGCGGTGGCGTCTTCTCTGGAAGCCTTCGCGGATGAGCTGGAGGGCGCCGAGGACTTCGACACCGCGCTGCAGACCCTGATCAAGCGGACACTGAAGGATCATAAGAGGATCCTGTTCAATGGTGACGGGTACAACGACGCCTGGCTGGAGGAAGCGGCCAAGCGGGGTCTGATGAACTACCGGACGACGCCGGACTGTGTGCCTCATATGCTGGATCCGAAGAATAAGGAGATGCTGATTCATCAGGGCGTCTACACCGAGGAGGAACTGGAATCCCGGTGTGAGATCACCCTCGAGAACTATGATAAGACGGTCCTGATCGAAGCCAGGACCATGGTCGATATGGCCCGGAAGTCCATCCTGCCGGCGGTGACCGCCTATGAGACGGCGCTGGCGGAGACGGCGGCGGCGAAGAAGGGGCTGGGCATCGAGCTGGCCTCCAAGTACGAGAAGGACCTGGTCCGGAAGCTGTCAGACCAGGCGGACCTGATCGCCGCCGGCGCGGACAAGCTTGAAGAGATCATCAAGCCCCTGGAGGGTGTTGAGGATGTGGTGCAGGTGGGTTATACTATCAGGGATGATGTCCTGCCTGCCATGGCCGAGCTCAGAGAAGCCGCGGATACCGCGGAGCGGTGCACGGCGGTGGACTACTGGCCATTCCCGAACTACGGCGAGCTGCTGTTCGGCGTGGACTGACGCCAGGTTACTTGCGCGGGAATTATCAGAATGAAAGGGTAATCAACGAATGTGTTCGATCATGACGTACGGTGACCCGGAGGTCACTGAAGCAGAATTCAGAAAGGGGTTCGAGAAGACGAAGTCCCGGGGGCCGGATCAGAGCAGGATCATCCGGACCCCGGCGGGGCTCATGGGCTTCCACCGGCTGTCCATTATGGGGCTGACGGAGGAGGGCATGCAGCCCTTCCAGCTGAACGGAAGCTCTGTGGTGTGTAATGGTGAGATCTACGGCTTCGAGACGCTCAGGGACGAGCTCTGTGAGAAGGGCTACAGCTTCCGGAGCGACAGTGACTGTGAGATCCTCCTGCCCCTGTACGAGCAGTATGGGACCGACATGTTCGCCATGCTGGACGCGGAATACGCCCTCATCCTCTATGATGGGAAGACCGGTCAGCTGGTGGCGGCCAGAGATCCCATCGGGATCCGTCCCCTGTACTACTGCCAGGACGAGAAGGGGAGCATGATCTTCGCCAGTGAGCCGAAGAACCTGACGCCTTACGCGGCGGGAGACATCAAACCCTTCCCGCCGGGCTGCTTCTACGCGGATGGAAAGTTCACCTGCTACCGTGACATGACGAAGGTCGATCAGACCATTACCGGCGACCTGGATACGGTCTGCGCGGGCATCCGTGACCGGCTGATCCGGGGCGTGGAGAAGCGGCTGGTCTCCGACGCGAAGGTGGGCTTCCTTCTGTCCGGGGGTCTGGACTCTTCTCTGGTCTGCGCCATCGCTGCCAGACAGACGGATAAGCCTATCCGGACCTTCGCCATTGGCATGGAGGAGGACGCCATCGACCTGAAGTACGCCCGTGAGGTGGCGGAATGGATCGGCAGTGACCATACGGAGGTCTTCATGACCCCCCAGGATGTGATCGACAGCCTTCGGACCGTGATCGCGGCGCTGGGGACCTTCGATATTACCACAGTCCGGGCCAGCATGGGCATGTACCTGGTCTGTAAGGCCATCCATGAGGACACCGACATCCGTGTCCTTCTGACCGGCGAGATTTCGGATGAGCTGTTCGGCTATAAGTAGACCGACTTCGCCCCCAGCCCGGAAGCCTTCCAGGAGGAGGCGGAGAAGCGGATCCGGGAGCTCCATATGTATGACGTGCTCCGGGCGGACCGGTGCATCTCCGTGAATTCCCTGGAAGCTCGGGTCCCCTTCGGCGACCTGGATTTCGCTTCCTATGTTATGGCGATCGACCCTGCCATGAAGGTGAACACCTACGGGAAGGGGAAGTACCTCCTCCGCCGCGCCTTCCGCGAAGGGGGCTGGCTGCCGGAGGACATCCTGATGCGGGAGAAGGCGGCTTTCTCCGACGCCGTCGGCCACTCCATGGCGGACGACCTGAAGGCCTACGCCGAGCGTCAGTATACGGATGAGGATTTCGAGGCCAGGTGTAAGAAGTATGATCATGCCCGGCCCTTCACGAAGGAATCTCTCCTGTACAGGGAGATCTTCGAGGAGTTCTATCCGGGACAGGCGGATATGATCGTTGATTTCTGGATGCCCAACCGGAACTGGGAGGGCTGTGACGTGAACGATCCTTCCGCCAGATATCTGTCGAACTACGGGGACAGCGGGAAGTAAGCTTCCGGGCGGGGCCCGGGCCCGCGTCAGGGAGCAGAGGACCGCTGTCAGAGACAGCTGCGTGAAGCCCGGCCTTCCTTTTGCAGGGGGCCGGGCAGCCGGCTGTAAACAGAAGCTGCAGCTGCAGGAAGATAGGCGCGCGGCAGGCGCGCCGGAAAGGGAGCAGCAATGGCGATCCATGAAGCATGCGGCGTCTTCGGCGTTTTCTCCCCGACCAGGAGAAAGGTGGCGGAAGACGTCTATTATGGACTGTACGCCCTTCAGCACCGGGGGCAGGAGAGCGCCGGCATCGTGGTGAACGATGACGGGGTTTTCAGTACCCGAAAGGACCTGGGCCTGGTCAGCGATGTGTTTAACGAACAGACGCTCCGGGAACTGGGAATGGGCAACATGGCCATCGGCCACGTGCGGTACAGCACGGCCGGCGGCAGCAACCAGGCGAACTGCCAGCCCATCGTCGTCAATCACAGGAAGGGGAAGATGGCCCTGGCCCATAACGGGAACCTGACCAACGCGCTGGAGCTCCGGGACGAGCTGGAGATGAACGGCGCCATTTTCCAGACCACCAGTGACACAGAGACCATCTGTCACATCATTACGAGGGAAAGGATTAAGACCGGCAGCATCGAAGAGGCGGCGGCCGAGGCGATGAAGAAGCTGGTGGGAGCTTACGCTCTGGTCCTCATGTCCTCCGCCAAGCTCCTCGCCATCCGGGACCCCTGGGGTTTCCGGCCGGTTTGCTATGGGCAGCAGCAGGATGGGACCTATGTGGTCGCTTCTGAAACCTGCGCCCTGAAGGCTGTCGGCGCCCGTTTCATCCGGGACCTGGAGCCCGGTGAGATCGTCTCCTTCAGCGAGGAGGGGGTCCGGAGCTTCCGGGGATCTGTCCCCGAGGTCCCGAAGAAGATCTGTATTTTCGAATATATCTATTTCTCCCGCCCCGACTCTGTCGTGGACGGTGTTTCTGTCCATCAGGCCCGGCTCCGGGCCGGCGCCGTCCTGGCGGAGACCTGCCCGGCGGACGCCGACATCGTAGCGGGTGTGCCGGACAGCGGTCTGGACGCGGCCATGGGCTACGCCCACGCGTCCGGCCTTCCCTATCATACTGTTCTCATTAAAAACAGATACATCGGCCGAACCTTCATCGCCCCGGGCCAGGAGACCCGGATGGATAAGGTCCGGATTAAGCTCTCCCCCATCGAGGAGGAGGTACGGGGCAAACGGATCGTCCTGGTGGACGATTCCATGGTCCGGGGCACCACCAGCCGCAGGACTGTCCGTCTCCTCTGGGAGGCCGGCGCGAAGGAGATCCATCTCCGTTTCACGGCGCCTCCCTTCCGTCACCCCTGCTTCTACGGCATCGACGTGGATTCCGAAGAAAACCTGATCGCCTGTCACCATACCATCCCGGAGATCGGGAAGCTTACCGGCGTGGACAGCATCGGGTTCCTGCCGGTGGAGGCACTGGGCAGGCTGATCGAGCGGGATGACGGTTACTGCGCCGCCTGCTTCGACGGCCTTTATCCCACTTCCGTCCCCGCGGACACCCGGAAGGACCGTTTCGAGCAGAAGCTGTCCGAGCGTGACGCTAACGAGAAGGATTGAGAGGAGAGTAATATGCATTTCACGAAAATGGAGGGGCTCGGAAACGATTACCTCTACATGTACGGGAGCCAGGAGGAGATCGACAGCCTGCCGACCCCGGCCCTGTCCCGCCGCTGGTCCGACCGCCACTTCGGCATCGGTTCCGACGGCATTATCCAGATCTCCCCATCTGACCAGGCGGACTTCCGCATGCGGATCTACAACGCTGACGGAAGTGAGGCCATGATGTGCGGAAACGGCATCCGCTGTGTGGGCAAGTATGTTCATGACAAAGGATATACGCAGAAGACCCACCTCACCGTGGATACCCGCTCGGGGATCAAGACCCTGGACCTGAATCTCCGGGAGGACGGCACCGTGGCCTCCGCCGCGGTGGATATGGGCCAGGTGAAGGTGTCGTATCCGGAATCCGTGGACCTGGAGAACGGGACCCCGGTGATCCTGACCCCGGTTAATGTGGGAAACCCCCACGCCGTGATCTTCGTTTCTGACGCGGAGGCGGCGGACGTGGCCGGCTGGGGCCCGGAGCTGGAGCATCACCCCCTGTTCCCGGAAGGGGTGAACGTGGAATTCGCCCAGGTTCTGGATGAGCATACCATTCGGATGCGGGTCTGGGAGCGGGGCAGCGGCATCACCATGGCGTGCGGGACCGGCGCCTGCGCCACAGCGGCCGCCGCGGCGGCCCAGGGGAAGGTGGACGGCGGTCATGAGATCACCATCCGCCTGGACGGGGGCGACCTGTCCATCCGGGTCTTCCCGGATCAGACCGTAGTCATGACGGGGCCCTGCGCGTTCGTCAGTGAGTGTGATGTGATTGAAGAAGGAGAGAAAGCGAAATGACGCCGAATACGAATTATCAGAAACTGAAAGAGAGTTATCTTTTCCATCACATCGCGCAGAAGACCGGGAAATACCTGGAGGAGAACCCCGGCACCAAGCTGTACCGGATGGGGATCGGCGACGTGTCCCTGCCCCTGGCGCCGGCGGTCATCACCGCCCTTCACGAGGCGGTGGACGACCAGGCGAAGAAAGCGACTTTCCACGGCTATATGCCGGAGGTAGGAGATCCTGAGCTCCGGGAGCTGATCCGGGCCTTCTATGGGACCCGGGGCGTGGCCCTGGATCTGGACGAGGTTTTCGTTTCCAGCGGCGCCAGTGATGAGCTGGGCGACATCCTGGACCTGTTCGGCCCCGGTCAGGTGTCCATGATCATGGAGCCGGCCTATCCCGCCTATGTGGACGCCAATATCATGACCGGCAACAGCGTGGTTCATGTCCCCGCGGGGAAGGAGAACGGCTTTCTGCCTGTCCCGGCGGACGGGGAGAAGGCCCTGGCGGAAGCCCGGGCGGCCGGAGAGATCAGCGGCGGGCCGGATCTGATCTACATCTGCTCGCCGAACAACCCCACAGGCGCGGTTTTCACGAAGGAGAAGCTGACCGCCTGGGTGGACTGGGCGAAGGAGAAGGACGCGGTGATCATTTTTGACGCCGCCTACGAGGCCTTCATCGAGGAGGACCTGCCCCACAGCATTTACGAAATCCCCGGCGCGAAGGAATGCGCCGTCGAGATCTGCTCCCTGTCGAAAACCGCCGGTTTCACCGGCACCCGGCTGGGCTATACCGTGATCCCGAAGACCCTGGTCCGCGCCGGCCTGGCCCTGAACCCCATGTGGGTCCGCAACCGGACCACGAAGACGAACGGCGTCTCCTATATCATTCAGAAGGGCGCCCGGGCCGTCTTCACCGACGAGGGTCAGAAGCAGATCCATCAGAACATCGCCGTCTATAAGGAGAACGGCAGGGTCCTGACGGAGACCTTCGACCGGCTGGGCATCTGGTACACGGGCGGGAAAAACGCCCCTTACATCTGGATCCAGTGCCCTGGCGGGGACAGCTGGGCCTTCTTCGACCGCCTGCTCCATGAGGTCCAGGTGGTGGGCACTCCCGGCGAGGGCTTCGGCGCCTGCGGGGAGGGCTATTTCCGCTTCTCCTGCTTCGGGTCGCCCGAGGACACCCGGGTGGCGGCAGACCGGCTCTGGCTGCTGCTGAAGGAGGAGCTGGGGAAATAAGGAGGACCGCCCGGCGGGGCGGATACATTGTGTGACCGGGAGCCGAGGTTCCTTTGTCATAGATTGAATGCTACATTATTCATCATCGAACGTTCATTGAAGGAGAGTAAAGAGATCATGAACAGCGAAGCGAAAGAGATTCAGGAAAAACAGACGACGTATGTGCTGCAGTCGTGGAACAAGCAGAAGGGACTGAAGCCCATTCCCATCAAGAGCGCGGAGAACATCTACCTCTATGATTATGATGGAAACAGATATACGGACATGTCTTCCATGCATGTCAACATGAACGTTGGCTATGGCAATAAGGAGATCAACGAGGCCATTAAGAAGAAGGTGGACCAGTACGCCTTCATCAGCGAAGCCTTCGGCGATAAGGACCGGGCTGAGCTGGCCAAGAAGATCATCGATCTGATGCCGGACAACATGGGGAAGGTCTTCTTCACCAACGCCGGCGCGGACGCCAACGAGAACGCCATTAAGATCGCCCGGCTCTACACTGGCCGGCTGAAGATCTTCTCCCGTTACCGCTCCTATCACGGTTCTTCCTTCGGCGCCGGCAATCTGACCGGTGAGCCCCGCCGGTTCGCCCTGGAGCCGGGTGTTCCGGGCTTCATCAAGTTCCGTGATCCGTATATGTACAGAGACGATCTGCCCTTCGACACCGAGGAGGAGTACACCGCCTGGTGCCTGAAGAGGCTGGAGGAGCAGGTTCTGTTCGAGGGACCGGATAATGTCGCCGCCATCATCATGGAAACCATTACCGGCACCAACGGCGTCATCATCCCGCCGAAGGGCTACCTGCCCGGTGTCCGTGAGATCTGCGACAAGTACGGCATCCTGATGGTATGCGACGAGGTCATGGCCGGCTGGTGCCGGACGGGCAAGATGTTCGCCTTCCAGAACTTCGATGTCAAGCCTGACCTGGTCACTTTCGCGAAGGGCGTGACCTGCGGTTACGTTCAGCTTGGCGGCGTGGTGGTCTCGAAGGAGATCGCCGCTTATTTCGATGACCATGTCCTTTCCTGCGGCCTGACCTATAACGGCCATCCTCTGGCCTGCGCCGCCGGCTGCGCCTGCGTGGATTACTACCTGGAGCACGACATCCCCGGCCATGTCACGGAAGTGGGCAAGGTCCTGGGCGAGGAGCTGGAGGCCCTGAAGGCCAAGCACGCCTGCGTCGGCGACGTCCGATACATCGGTCTCTTCTCTTCCGTTGAGCTGGTGAAGGATAAGGCCACGAAGGAACCCCTGGTTCCCTTCGGTCGTGATCCGGAAGGCCTGATGAAGAAGATCATCGGCATGCTGAAGGAGAGAGGCTTCCTGACCTACAGCCATGAGAACATGTTCATGATCGCTCCGCCGCTGATCATCACCGCGGACCAGATCCGCGAAGAGCTGGTCAAGGTGGACGAGGTCCTGACCATCGTTGATAAGGAAATGCTGTAGGAGGAGAGAATAATGGCAGAATTTATGGTGACCCCCCGGGTCTTCGTGGGGGAAAACGCACTGGAGGAAGCCCTGCCCGCGCTGCGGGGCTTCGGCCAGAAGGCGCTGGTGGTCACGGGCAAGCATGTGGGAAAGTCCTTCGTCATGGACCTGCTTGCCAAGGGTCTGGATCAGGCGGGCATCGCCTATTCCGTGTTCGACGGGATCACGGGCGAGCCGACCGACGTCATGATTAAGGCCGGCGTAGAGGCTTTCAAGGAAACAAAGGCAGACTTCCTGATCGGCCTGGGCGGCGGCAGCCCCCTGGACTCGGCCAAGGCGATCTCCGCCATGTCTGTCCTGCCCGGCAAGATCTCCGAGTATAATGGCAAGGAGATCGTGGGCGATTTCCCGAAGGTAGCGGCCATTCCCACCACCTCGGGTACAGGCTCTGAAGCCACCAAGTTCACGGTCATCACCGACACGGAGAACGATGTGAAGATGCTGCTGAAGGGGGCTGTCCTCCTGCCGGATCTGGCGGTTCTCTGCCCCACCTTCATGAAGGACATGCCGAAGGGCGTCACCGCCTGCACCGGCCTGGACGCTCTGACCCACGCCGTGGAGGCTTATACCTCCCGGAAGGCGTCACCCCTGACCGATGTCTACGCGGTGGACGCCGTGAAGCGGATCCTGGCCTACCTGCCCACTGCCTACCAGGGCGCGGGCGAGGGGACCGATGAGGTCCTGGCGGCCCGCCAGCAGATGATGATCGCCGCCTTCGAGGCCGGTGTCTGCATCAACAATTCCAGCGTGACCATCGTCCACGGCATGAGCCGGCCCATCGGGGCCCTCTTCCATGTGGCCCACGGCATGAGCAACGCCATGCTGATCGACACCTGCCTGCGCTGGGCCATGGATGGAGCCTATGACCGGTTCGGCGGCCTGGGGAAGGCTGTCGGCGCCGCGCCCGCGGACGCTTCCGATGAGGAGGCGGCCAATGCCCTCATGGAGAAGGTGGCGGAGCTGGTGAAGGTCTGTGAGATCCCGACCCTGCGGGAGTTCGGCGTTAAGCCGGAGGAGTTCAGCCCGGTCATCGCTAAGATGTCCCACGACGCTGTCGCCTCCGGAAGCCCGGCCAATTGCTGGAAGCCTGTTACGGAGGCTGACTGCGCCGCTCTCTACGAGAAGATCTACGGCTAGGAAATGGTCAGGGTCAATCGATGGACCCGTGTTTTTCGGCCATAAGACCTGGCGGCCCGGCGGCCTGGCGGGTCATTGAGCTTCAGTTTCATACAGACAGCAGAGCAGATTGAATAAGTACCTCTGTTTCTGACGTTATAGTCGAAATCCGGCGGAAGGTCCGAAAGGCCTTCCGCCGGATTTTTTCGCGCGCTCTTCCCCGGCCCGGCGCCGCCTGTTTCACGTGCCCAAGCACGTGTTTTTATAGTTAGCTATACTTAACGAGTGTTTACTTTTGAATTGCTGACATCACAATTATATAATGAAAGTGAAGCTTAAGAAAAGGAAATGGAGGTTAACTATGATTAACTATAAGGAGATCGGGAAAGTCGCCGCGGGATTTCTTCTGGGAACGGCCGGCGTGTCGATTATGTCCAGCAGGGACGCGAAGAAGGCCTATACCTATGTGACGGCAGCCGCGCTGCGGGGGAAGGATTCTGTCCTGAAAAGGACACAGATCATTCGTGAGAACGCGGGCGATATCTATGAGGACGCGAAGGAAATGAATGAGGAGCGGGCGGCGGAGGAAGCCGCTCGGGAGATTGAAGACGCGAAGGAGATCCTGCGGATGGCGGAGGAGAAGTCGGGCCAGGCGGAATCGGCAGGGGAGAACGCTGACCCTGAGGCGGCGCCTGAGAAGGACGCGTAGGCATGCGGTGCAGGATCCTTCATGAGTCCGCCCACCGGCTTCGAGTCAGGGTCCTCCGGCCCAGGGTGACGCCGGCGGAAGCGGATGTGCTGGAATATTATCTGCGGAAGCAGCCGCAGGTCCGGGAGGTCCGGGTCTACGAGCGGACCGGGGACGCGGTCATCCGCTTCGGGGGGGCGGTGGACCGGCAGGTGGTCGTAGAGGCTCTGGCCCGGTTTGATTTCGAAGATGAGAAGGCGAAGGCCCTGGTGCCGGAGCATACGAGCCGGGAGCTGGATCGGGCGTTTCAGGACAGACTCTTCCACCTGCTCCTGGGGAGGGTGATCCGTCGATTCATCCTTCCGGCGCGGGCCGCTGATCTTCTCACCGCGGTCAGGTCCCTGAGATTCCTGGCGGCTGGCCTGCGCTGCCTGGCCAGCGGGAAGCTGGAGGTGCCGGTCCTGGACGCCGCGGCCATTACGGCTTCCCTCCTTCGCCGGGACTTCGGCACCGCGGGGTCGGTCATGTTCCTGCTCGACCTGGGTGAGCTCCTGGAAGAATGGACCAGGAGAAAGTCAGTAGACGATCTTGCCAGCTCCATGCTGCTGAAGGTGGATCAGGTCTGGGTTAGAACCCCGGGCGGAGATGTCCTCCAGCCGGTGGATCAGGTGAAGAAAGGGGCTCTGATCGTCCTCCGGACCTCGCATCTGATCCCCCTGGACAGCATCGTCCGGGAGGGAGAGGTCACCGTGAACCAAGCCTCAATGACCGGCGAGTCCGTCCCAGTGGCCAAGCGGCCCGGCGGGGCCCTATTCGCTGGGACGGTCGTGGAAGAAGGCAATTGTGTGGCGGAAGTCACCAAGCCCCATGGCGCCGGTAAGTATGATCAGATTCTTGAAATGATCGAGGCGTCGGAGAAACTGAAATCGAAGGCGGAGACAAAGGCCTACCACATGGCCGATCAGATGGTCCCGCTCAGTCTGGCAGGAACGGCGGTCTCCTGGCTCCTTACCCGGAACATGGACCGGGCGCTCTCCTTCCTCATGGTGGATTTCTCCTGCGCGCTCCGGCTGGCCATGCCGCTCTCGGTTCTTTCCGCCATGAGAGAGGCGGGAAAGGCGGATATCTCCGTAAAGGGAGGGAAGTTCCTGGAGGCGGCCGCGCTGGCGGATACCGTCGTTTTCGATAAGACCGGGACCCTGACCCGCGCCTGCCCGACTTTAGTGGATGTGGTGCCCTTCGCCGGGTCTGATCCGACGGAGGACCTCCGGCTGGCGGCCTGTCTGGAGGAGCATTATCCAAATTCGATCCTGTCAAGCATAAAATTAAACTTTTAT
>CACZTH010000063.1 GCA_902784035.1 uncultured Eubacteriales bacterium | reverse complement strand
GGCCGATGGCCTGGTCCAGCCGGCCGACCTCTTCCGAGGCGGCGCGTATGTCTGCCTCAGAAACCTTCATCCCCTCCTCATCTTCCCGGATGGCTTCCGCCGCCAGGCTCCGAGCGGCCTCCTGGTCCACCGTCCCCTCCCGGGCCTGATCCTGGAGGACGGCCAGGCGGGCAGCGGACGCGCCGGACAGAACGGACCCGTCGATGGCCGCGGCGGACTGCGCGATCTTCTGGGCCAGAGACTTCTGGGCGGCGGCGGCTTCCCGGGCGGCGGCCTTCAGCTGCTCCTGAAGGGCGCTGTAAGGAGCGGTCCCGAAGAGCTGGCGGAAGAGCTCGACCCGCTTGCTGGTATCCGCGTTTAAGACCTGCTGGAAGGCCCCCTGGGCGATCATGGCGATCCCGGTGAACTGGTCATAGTCCACCCCCAGGATCGCCTCGATCTTCCGAGTCACGTCGGTGGACTTCGAGACCACCGCCCCGCCCGGCAGTGTCAGCTCCGCCTGGGGCTGATCGATGACCGTGCCGGTCCCCCGCTTCTTCGGCCGCTCGTACCGGGGCTTCCGGCGGACCCGGTAATCCCTTCCCTGATAGCGGAACACCAGCTCCACGAAGGTCTCGTCTTCAGGGTCCGCGTAGAGGGACCGGAGCATGTCCTGGGCCCGTTCCCCGCCGCTGGACCTGCCGTAGAGCGCGAAGGTGATGGCGTCGAAAAGCGCTGTTTTCCCGGCCCCCGTATCGCCCGTGATCAGGTAAAGGCCCTGGGTCCCCAGCTGGTCCATGTCCAGGACCGTCTTCTTCGCGTAAGGCCCGAAGGCCGAAATGGTAAGCTTCAGCGGTCTCATGCTTCCTCCCCCCACGCTTTCCGGATCAGGGACCGGCTGATCTTCTCCTGGCAGGCGTCCAGGGGATGCCCCGTCCGTTCCTGGAAAAACTGACTGAGAACTTCCTCCGGCGGGAGTTCCCGGGCCGCGGGCAGGTCTTCCTCTTCCAGAGCCATCCTGGTCCGGGCGTTGTCATAATCCAGCCGCATGAGGTGGGGCGCCCGGGTCCGGAGCCGGGCAGCCGCGTCCTGAACGTCCTGGTCATCGGTCAGGGTCACCCGAAGATAGCTGTCCGCCAGCGAGGCGTCCCTCCCCAGCTGATCCAGGACCTCCCGAAAGGTCCCCCGGGCCTCCCGGAGGGGCCGCTCAGGCGCCAGGGGCACCGTCCGGATCTCCGTCTCTCCCTTCTCCCTGAGCTCGACGACCGTCAGACTCTTCCCGGTCCTGGCCTCCTCGAAAGAATAGGCGAGAGGCGTCCCGGCGTAGCGGACCTCAGCCCGCCCGACCTGCTGGGCCCGGTGGAGATGGCCCAGAGCCACATAATCGAAGGGGTCGAACGCGGCCCAGTCCACCCCCTCCAGGCCGCCCACCGGCACGTCCTCGGACGCGGACCGGCCGGCCCCGTTCACGAACTGGTGGGCGACCAGGACCTTCCTCGCCCCCGGTTCCAGTCCCATCTCCGCCACGGCCGTCTCGACAGCCTGGGTATAATCTCCGATCTCCAGCTCCGGATGGCGGGCCCGAACGTGGGCAGGCCGGAGGAAGGGAAGGAGGCAGACCTGGACCGGGCCGAACCGGTCTTCCCAGCGGATAACAGCGGGCTCTCCGCAGTAAGCGGGCGCCAGGTGGACCCCGCTCCGCTCCATGAGCCGTCCTCCGAAGGCCAGCCGCTCGGCGGAATCGTGGTTGCCGCTGATGACATAGACGTCGGGCGTCAGGCCTGACAGGGCAGTCAGAAAGTCATCGAAGAGGCTGACCGCCTCGGCAGGCGGAACGGTCTTATCGTAGATGTCCCCGGCCAGGAGGACGCCGTCCGGCTTTTCCTCCCCGGTCACACGAAGGATCTCTCTCAGAATGAAACGCTGGTCATCCAGCAGAGAATAGCCGTAGAGCCTTTTGCCCAGGTGGAGGTCGGAAAGGTGGATGAATTTCAAAACAGGGCTCCTTTCACTGCCGCTTCAGGTCAGGCTGGCCGTCTGTACCGGCATCCGGGACAGCGCCTGACAAAGGGCCGCCGGACGGGTCGGTCTTCGTCCCGGATGGGAGCGGCCGGCCGTCTGGCGAAGCGGCCTTAATCCGGCCCGCCTGGATCAGCTGGTCCTTCCTGGCCCGGGACAGCTTCTTGATCTCCGCCTCCCTGTGCATGGCGTCATGCCGGGTCTCGAAGGTCTCGAAATAAACGAGCGCGGCCGGAAGTCTCGATCTCGTGTACTTCGCGCCGCGCCCGCTGTTATGGGTCCGGACCCTGCGCGCCAGGTCCGTGGTATAGCCCGTATACAGGGACCCGTCGGCGCATTCCAATATATAGGTATAATAGTGGTCCGCCATCACCGCCTCCGTCAGAAGGTGGCGACTTCCGGCTCGGCCGGGGGCACCGGGGCGACGGTCTCGCAGTAGAGGACCGGGCCCACCTCCTGGTAGATCGGGGTATACTCGACCTTCACGGTGGCCCGGATCTTCACCCACTCGCCGTTCGTGAGCTTACTCGCTTCCTTCGTCCACTTGCAGAGCAGACCGGCGAACTGGATGTCCTGGACGCAGCAGGTCATGACATGGCGGCCGAAGATGAACTCATCCTCGCCCAGGCCCTCGCCCACCGCGGCCCGGCCCTTCACCCGCAGGGTCTTCTCGTTATAGCTGTCCTGGTTGTCATTAATGTCCCGGTACCACTCCGCGTACATGTCATCCTTAATGTCGATGACCGGCGCGTTCATGTCATAGGGGAGCGGATCCTGGATGTTGTCCATGATCACATCGTCGGGACCGAATTCATAGAGGATCTGGGACTTGCGGTTGGCCACCCGGACGATCTTATGCAGGGCCAGCTGCAGCTCCTCGAAGGCCTTCTCGTCCTCCCGGCTGCAGCGGTTGAAAACCACCAGCTCGGCGCTCTTCAGCTTATCGAAGACCTGCTGGCGCATGTTCTGGTTGAACATCTGGAAGGTAGGGGCCTCGGCGAACATCATCTCCTGGTAGGCCACCCATTCCGGGGGCATGTTCCGGTAGAGGGTGTCCAGGTTCCACATGCCGTTGTATTCCACCACGACCCGCTCGCAGCCGTGCTTATGGAGCAGGCTGTCCATGAGTTTCGTGGTCAGGTCCTCTTCATCCTCCACGACCTCGATATAGACATTATCCCCGTAGAATTTCTCAGGCTCGTACTCGACCTCCCCCTCTTCACAGACCAGGAGCAGGGTGGGTTCCCCCTCATTAAACTCTTCCCCTTCCATGGCGTCCTGGATGAAGGTGGTCTTCCCGGAACCCAGGAAGCCGGTAAAAAGATAAACTGGGATCTCCATGCGCGTTCCTCTCTTCCCCGGTCGTTACAGACCGAAGAGTTCCTGAATCCGATCCCGTTCCAGGCCGACGCCGATGACGCAGACCATGCCGGCCGCTTCCGGGGAGCCCTCGCGGACCTCCGGCTCGCCGGGGACATAATCGAACTCCAGCCACTTGCCGTCTTCGCCCTCCACGATGCCCTTCGCCCGGAGGACCTGGCCGCACTCGGCGAAGTTCTGCAGGCCGGCCATGGCGGTCAGAAGCTGATCCTTCGTGAACTTATGGGCGGTCTCGACCCCGAACTCATCGAAGACCTCGTCGGCGTGGTGGCCGTGGCCATGGTGGTGGTGATGGTGATGGTGGTGGCCCTCGTGATCATGGTCATGATCCTCATGATCGTGATGGTCGTGGTCATGATCATGATCCTCGTGATCATGGTGGTCATGGTCATGGTCATGATCCTCGTGATCGTCATGCTCATGGCTGTGGGCGGCTTCCTCCGCCTCCTCTGCCTCATGCTCCGCCTGCTCTCTGTAAGCCTCCTCCCGGAGCTTGTCAAGCTCCGCGGACAGGGTCTTCTTCTCCATGATCTCCAGGATCTGCCCGCCGCTGATCTGATCCCAGGGCGTGGTCACGATGGAGGCTTCGCTGTTCAGATCCCGAAGCAGGCCGATCACCTGGTCCAGCTTGGCCTGGGACAGGCCGTCCACATGGCTCAGGATGATGGAGCTCGCGTTCTCCACCTGGTTCTTATAGAATTCGCCGAAATTCTTCAGGTACATCTTCGCCTTCTTCGCGTCGACGACGGTGGTGAAGCCATTCAGCTGAATTTTTTCGTTCTGCAGGTCCTGGACGGCGATGATCACGTCGCTGAGCTTGCCCACCCCGGAGGGCTCGATCAGGATCCTGTCCGGATTATACTGTTCGATGACCTGGTTCAATGCCCGGCCGAAATCGCCGACCAGGGTGCAGCAGATGCAGCCCGCGTTCATCTGGTCGATCTTAATGCCCGTGTCCTTCAGGAAGCCTTTATCCACGCCGATCTCACCGAACTCGTTCTCGATGAGAACGATCTGCTCGTCTCCGTAGGCCTCCGCGATCAGCTTCTTAATCAGCGTGGTCTTCCCGGCGCCCAGGAAGCCCGAAAAAATATCTACCTTCGCCATAATACCCCTCTCTTTCTATGCACAGGCCCTTCGGCCTTATCATCATAACTAATCTATTATACCACAAGGCGCCCTGGCCTAACCACGCCCGGGCGTCTGAATCCGCTTTCTTTCTGACCGCCTCAGTCCTCGAATTCCAGTTCCGGCCGCCGGAGCTCCCCCAGAAGATCGTAGATCACCGCATGGGAAAAGCCCCGCCCCGCCAGCCGCCGGGCCACCCGTCCCCGGATTTTCTCAGGCACAGGGTCCGACGCGGTCAAGTCCGCCATCCGGAGGACCTTCTCCATCTCCCGCCGGGCCAGGGCAGTCTCGTCCACCCTGCCTTCTTCCTCCTCATACAGGACAAAGGCAGCTTCCGCGTCCGCCCCGCTGACCCCTTTCTCCGCCAGCTGGCGGAAGGCCCGCCGCCTGCTCCAGTTCTTCCCGAAGCAGACCCGGAAGGCCATCTGAGCGTAACGGACATCATCCACCGCGCCCGAGGCCCGGAGCTCCGCCACCACGGCGGCCGCCGTCTCCGGGTCTGTCCCGCCCCGGACCAGCCACTCGGTCATTTCCCTCGCGCTGTAATCCCTGGCGCCCAGCCGCTTCAGCGCCTTCTGCCGGGCCCGGTCAGCCGGGCTCAGGTCATTCTTCCCCTGTTCTTTCATCATTATTCCCTCGGTGTCTTCGTCCTCCCTGTTCAGATCTCCCGGATGGTCCATGGCCGGTCCGCCGGTCTGGCCAGGCAGCCGAAGAAGCCAGGAGCCGGGCGGAAATCCGTCAGGACCCAGGCAGAGCCCCGCCAGGTGACGCTCCCCCCCGTCAGGGGCGGGAACTCCCCGAAAAAGCCTTCTCCGGTCAGCTTACCGAAGGCTTCCCGCCGGCACCAGAACCGGAAGAAGTCTTCCTCTGTCAGAACACAGGCATGTTCTTCCGGCCGGAAGGCCCGCCCGGCGATCCTCTCCCAGTCCGTCGGCCGGACCTCCTGGACATCCAGGCCGCAGAGCCCCGTTTCCGTGAACAGGCACATCCAGAGATCCCCGCTGTGGGACAAAGAAAAATCGAAGGGCGCTCCCGGGAAATAGGGTTTCCCCTTCTCAGTCCGCCGGAGATCCGGAAGCCCACCGGTCAGGCGGATCCCCGTCTCCTGACAGAAAACGGAGGCCGCCCGCCTGATGAGCGGGACACCTCCGTCTCCCCGTAGAAAATCACCGGTCCGCCTGAAAAGGAGGTCCGCTGTCATTTCTCGTCCTTCCCCTTCTCTTCCTGATCTGATATCCGGTCCAGAACCAGCCGGTAGCCGTCCGCCCCATATACCAGGCACTTATTAATGCGGCTGATGGTGGCCGTCGAGGCCTTCGTCAGCTCCTCGATCTCGTTATAGGTCTTCTTCTCGGCCAGGAGCCGGGCGACCTGGAGCCGCTGGGACAGGGCGTGGATCTCGTTGATCGTGCAGACATCTGTGAAAAACCGATAGCAGTCCTCCCGGTCGCGGAGCAGAAGCACCGCGTCAAAGAGCTGGTCCACCTCCGGACTCTTCAGTTTCGACTCAAACGCCATCGCTGCCTCCTTTACTTTCGTGTATTAAAGTTTAACACTTTCCCGAGTTAAAGTCAACAGCTGCCCTTTTCTTCCCTTTTGCCCGTGACGGCTATTTCCCGCCTAATAGCGCTGCGGCGCGGGACAGGGCTGGATCCTTCCCCCCGGCCGCTCGCGCGACGGTCAGATCAGGCGTCACGCCAGTCCCGTCAATCTTCCGCCCCCTGGGCGAATAGAAGGCCTTCGTAGTCAACCGCAGGGCAGAGCCGTCCGAAAAGACCTTCTCCTCCTGAACCGCGCCCTTTCCATAGGTCTTCTGTCCGATCAGCTTCCCCGCCTTCGCGTCCTGAACAGCGGCGGCCAGAAGCTCCGAAGCGCTGGCGGTCTGGCCATTCACCAGAAGGACGAAGGGCACCTTCGCGCAGCGCTCATCGGAATTATAGTTGGTCCTTTTTCCCTTCCCGTCCACGGTATAGGTGATCGTCCCCTCCGGCAGGAGCTGGTCAGCCACTTCTACGGCGGAGGAGGCGTAACCGCCCCCGTTTCCCCGAAGGTCGATGATGACGCCCTTCGCGTTTCCGCCCTCGGCGGCGGACAGCTCGGTCTGGAACCGGTCCGCCGTGTCCTTCGTGAAGGCCAGGATCCGGATGTAGGTGATCCCGCCCTTCAGACTCCGGCTGTAGACGGACCTTTCTTCGATGCTGGCGCGGACCATGGCTGCGGTCCGGGCCTTGCCGTCCCGCTCATAGGTGACCGTGACCCGGCTTCCCTTCTTACCGGCCAGCCTCTGAGCGGCGGCCTCTTCACCGGAAACCGGATGGCCGTCGACCTTCAGGATCAGGTCGCCGGCCCGGAGCCCGGCGGCCTGAGCGGGACTGGAGGGCAGGACGTCCTGAACCATGACCCGCCCCTTCCGGTCCAGGGCCAGGTAAAGGCCGACGCCGGTATGGCTCCCCTTCAGAGCCGCGTCCCAGGCCTTCTTCTCCCGGGGCGTCAGATACTGGGTATAGGGGTCACCGACGCTGGCCGCCAGCCCCTTATAGATCCCATTCATCCGCTGGTCCAGGGACGGGATCTTCAGACTCTTCTCCTGGATCTCCTTCTGGATCTGGTCCAGTTTCCCATATCTCTGATCCAGCTTCTGGAGCCTCGTCCAGTCAGACCTTCTGACCAGGGTCCGATCTTCTCCCCGGAGCCAGAGAAAACTGCCCAGGAAGAAACAGGCGCCCCCCGCCAGGAAGAGCAGGATCCCCAGCAGGATCAGCTTTTTCTTCGTCACGCGGGCCATGGACGCCTCCTTTCTAGATACAGCTGAACTTACAGATATTATCGGCCTGATCCAGCCGCTCCCTCAGACCGGCTGGACCTCCGCCACCCTCATCTCGATCCGGGTGACGCCCTGCCATTCATTTCTTTCCAGCGAGCCGATGATCCGGACTGGCCCCGCCGCTTCGTCCAGGGTCTTCCGAATCTCCTTCACCCGGCTGAAGACAGCGCAGCGGATCCGCTGGCCCCCCCGCAGCCGGGCGGTGAAGCTCAGGTACTTGCCCTCCTTCCCGATGGCCCGAAGGTCCTCCGCGAAGCCCTCCACGGCCTCTGAAGGCCGGGGGTTCCCCTGTCCACAGGGTTCCAGCAGATCTACAGCATCCAGGAAATCCAGACTGATGTCCTGAGGATCCAGGATCAGATCCGGCTCGATCTTCCGGACATAGAGGTCGGGATGCCGGCGCCGGATCTCCCCGGCCCGCCGGTTCAGGTCATCCCGCAGGACGCCCTCCAGCCCCGGCCGGAGGGTAAATCCGCAGGCAGACTTATGGCCGCCGAAGGTCAGGAACATATCCTCGCTCTCCTTCAGGAGGGCGTACAGGTCCACCCCATCGATGCTGCGTCCGGACCCCTTCCAGGTCCCGTCCTTCTGCCGGGAAATCACACAGACCGGCTTATAGAAGGTCTCCTTCAGGTTTCCGGCGACGATGCCGGCCACGCCCTCGCCGCCCTCCGGCGCCTCGATCAGGAGGAAGGGATCCCCTCTGTACTCATTCTCCGCCGCCAGGGCGCAGGCCCGGTACAGCCGCCCCTGCAGCTCCTGCCTGTCCGTATTCAGCTGGAGGAGCCGGTCCACGCCCTCCCGCGCCCTGGCCTCATCCTTCGCGAGGAACATGGCGCAGGCGATTTTCGCGTGGTCCATCCGGCCGGCCGCGTTCAGCCTCGGCACGATCCGAAAGGCCACGTCCTCCGCTGTGACAGCGCCGGGGGTAAGGCCTGACCCCTGGACCAGGAGGTCCAGGTTCCGCCGCCGCCGGGTATTCAGAACCCGAAGGCCGTATTTCACGAGGGTCCGGTTCTCATCCACCAGAGGCATGACATCCCCGATGGTGCCGATGGCCAGAAGATCCAGGGCCCCCGTCGTAACCGCGCTTGGCAGTCCTGTCTCCCGGACCAGGGCCTGAGCCAGCTTGAAGGCAACCCCGCATCCGGCCAGTCCCTTAAATGGATAGGGGTCTCCGGGCTGACGGGGGTTGATGACGAGACAGTCGGCGATCTTATCCGAAATATTATGGTGGTCCGTAACCAGGACCTCCATGCCCAGCGACCTGGCGAAGGTCACCTCCTCCAGGTCCACGCTGCCGGTGTCAACAGTGACCAGGACCCTGGCTCCCCGGTCGTAGATTTCCTGGATGGCCTTCTTATTCAGGCCGTAGCCCTCTGTGAAGCGGGAGGGCAGATGAATGGAAAGATTCCTGTTCCTGGTCAGATTTCGGAGGACCTCCGCCAGAATCACGGAAGATGTGATCCCGTCACAGTCATAATCCCCGTAAATGCAGATCTTCTTCTCCTCCTCGATGGCGGTCAGAAGGAGATCCACCCCCGCTTCCATATTCTTCAGCAGGAAGGGATCATAGGTCTTCCGGGGACGCGAAGAGAGGAACTCTTCCAGTTCCTCTCCCTCGTGTATCCCTCGTTTCTCTAGAAGCGCTTCTATCTTCTGTGGCAGCTCCATCTTGCCTCGTTTCATTTACAGGTAATTCATGGGGTTCACGGCCGTTCCGTTTTTCCTGACCTCGAAATGGCAGTGAGGACCGGTGCTGAAACCCGTGGACCCTGCCCTCGCGATGACCTGCCCCTTCTTCACATGCTGGCCGACCCTGACCAGGAGGGAAGAATTATGGCCATACAGAGACTGGAGTCCGCTGCCGTGAGAGATCATGACCGCGTATCCGTAGCCGCCGTAACCGCCGCTCAGGACCACGACGCCGTCGGCGCAGGCGTGGATCGGGGTACCAGAAGGAACGCCGATGTCGATACCGGAATGGCCGTTATGAGAATAGGGGTCCCAGCTCCTGCGATAGCCGAAAACGGTGGTGATGGTACCCCGGCAGGGCCACTGGAAAACGCCGCCCGTGTACAGGTTGGGGACATCTTTCACCTTCGCGGCCGCCGCGTCCAGCTTCGCCTGAAGGGACTTCTCCTGGGCAACGATCCCCGCGTACTGCTTCTTCAACTGTTTGACACTGGCGGCGATCTTCGCCTGGGCCGTCTTCAGAGACGCCTGCTTGGCTTCCAGTTCCTGCTTCTCCTGCTTGATGGCGGCTTCCTTCGCGGCGACCGCCTTCGTCTGGGTCTGGATCTCTGTCAGGGTATCCTGATCTTTCGTATAGATCCTCTTCACCATCTCCACGTTCGACACCAGGTCGGACAGGGAATTGGAGCTCAGGATGATGTCGATATAGCCGACGGCGCCCGTCTTATACATGGCGCGGACCCTCAGGCCCAGGACCTGTTCCTGCTTGGCCACCTTCTGCTTCATGGCTGCCAGCTGGTTTACAGCGGACTGATACTCCTTCGTCTTGGCGTTAATGGTCTTCTGCATGGCAGCGACCTGCTTGTCGTAGGACTCCAGCTTCTTCGCCGTCTCGTTCATTTTCTCGTAGACATCGCTCTTCTGCTTCTTAACGTTATTCAGCTGAGACTTGGTGGAAGAAGAGGACGCCGCGTAGGTCCGCCCCGCCGGCACCATGGCCAGGAGAAGAACCGCGCAAAGGATTAAGATAAGGATTTTCTTTCTCTTCAGGGTCTGCATGATACCTCCTCAGGCGTCCAGGAACTTCCGCATGGAAATGATACTGCCGCAGGCGCCGATCCCGACGCCCATGGCCAGAAAGATGATGGTCAGGTTGCTGGTCAGATAACTGGCTGAGACCAGGGGCGAAGACAGCATGGTCATCAGCCGGGTCCCTATGGAAGCGACCACCCGCGCGTAGATCATGTAGGAGATCGCCACCGAGATCAGAGAACTGATGACCCCGATCAGGATGCCTTCCACCAGGAAGGGGCCTCGGATGAACCAGTTGGTGGCGCCGATGTACTTCATGATGGAAATCTCCTTCGCCCGGGCGAAGACTGTCAGCTTGATGGTATTGGACACCACCACAACGGAGACGATGACCAGGAAGAGCATGATGACAGTGATGCCGATCTGCAGGTACCGGGTGATCCGGTTCAGCTTGTCCACCGTTTCCTTATAATACTTGGTGCTCTCGATCCCGGACTGGGTCGTCGCGTAGCGGCTGACCCGGTCGGCGGCCTTCACGCCGTCCACCTTCACCAGGATGGAATTCGGCAGGGGATTGTCCCCCAGGGAATCCAGCAGGTAGCCGCTCTCCCCCCACCTTTCTTTCATGATCTTCAGCGCCTGCTCCTTCGTCCGGTAGGAAACGGAGGTGACCCCGGACAGCTTCCTGGCCTCGGTCAGGATCTTCGTGGTCTGGTCGGCGGTGACGTTATCCTTCAGGTAAAGCTCTACCGTATCATAATCCTGCTTCACCACCTCAGAGAAGAGGTTCACGTTCACAGAGATCGTGAAGAAGAGGCCCAGGATCAGCATCATGGCGGTGATGGCGAAGAAGGACGCCAGGGACATCCCCTTATTCCGGCCGATCTGGGTCAGGGCCTGTTTAATATTATAAAACAGTCTACTCATTATCGAAGATCCCCCAATCCATGAAATCGGAATCGCTGTAGCCGTACTGACCGAACTCATCCCGGACGATGTGGCCGTTCTCGATCGCCACCACCCGCTTATTCATCTTATCCACGATGTCCCGGGCGTGGGTCACCATCAGGATGGTGGTACCGGTCATATTGATCTCGTCCAGGAGCTGCATGATGTCCTCAGCAGTGACAGGATCCAGGTTCCCGGTGGGCTCGTCGGCGATGAGAACCTTCGGGTTGTTGATGATGGCTCTGGCGATGGCGACACGCTGCTGTTCCCCGGCGGAAAGCTCCATGGGATACCGGTCCCGCTTATCCTCGATGCCCACCAGCCGGAGGATCTGCGGAACCCGCCGCCGGATGGACCGCCGGCTCTTATGAAGGATTTCCATGGCGAAGGCGACATTCTCGAACACGGTCTTCTTCGGCAGCAGGCGGAAGTCCTGGAAGACCATGCCGATCTTCCGGCGAAGCTGGGGGACTTCCCGGTTGCTCAGGTTGGTGACATCATAGTCCCCTACCCAGATGGATCCGGAATCCGGTTCGATCTCCTTCAGGATCAGTTTAATGAAGGTGGATTTCCCCGCCCCGCTGGGGCCGACCAGGAACACGAAATCGCCGGCATCGATGTTGATGCTGGCGTTCTCGAGTCCCACATTATTGCCCTCATAAATCTTAGTGACATTTTCTAACGTGATCATCGCAGCTCCCGATGTTTTTATACAAAGTGAAAGTCCTTAAGTCTTTCTTAATACGTACCATTGTAGCATAAAGTAAAATCCATGAAAACCCTTAAGACTTCTTAAGAAGCGTTTTTTCCGTGAAGATTGTGTGTCATGGATTGGGAAAATATGCTACTCTGACGGTCTGACTTCCGGCTTTTCCTCCCCCTCCAGCCTGATGTACCAAAGGATGCCCAGAATGACGGCCGCGCCGCCCAGGAGCTGAAGAGGAACGGGGTATTCCCTGAAAAGGAAGACAGCCGTCACCGTCGCGAACACCGGCTCCAGCAGCTTGGCCATGGAAACGAAGGTGGCCCGTTCGAACCTGAGCCCCCAGCTGAAAACGCTGTGGCCCAGGATGGTGCAGAAGACCGCCAGGCCCAGGGCGCACAGATAGTCCCGCAGGGTCCAGCTGAACAGGGGCGTCCTGGTCACGAGGCAGCGGGCCAGCAGGCAGGCGGTGGCCGCGGCGTACAGGATCAGGCTGTAGACCGAGGCTGTGAGGCGGGTCCGGGCCCTCTTCCCGATCAGGGTATTAATGGCCGAGGCCAGGGCCGCCAGGACCGCCAGCAGGTCTCCGACCAGCCTGCCGCCGGAGCCCGCGTCCGCCATGGCGATCAGGACGCTGCCGAAAAAGGCCGCGCCCATGGCCAGCCAGAGCCGGACGGAGATTCTCTCCGTCCCCCTGGCCATGCCGATCAGAGCCACGAAGAAGACCTCCGTATTCACCAGCACCGTGCTGGAGGCGATGCTGGTCCGCTTAATGGCGGCGAAATAGAGGCTGACATGGAGGGCGAAGATGGCGCCGCTCAGGACACTGAGGAGGACGTCCCGCCGCCGGACCCGGGCCAGCTCCTTCCTCTGCTTCCCCAGGACGAAGGGAAGGAGAAGCCCCGTCGCGAAGATCATCCGAAAAAGCGCCATGACCGCCGCGGGAGCGGAGGACAGACGGAGGAAGATCGCGGAAAGAGACAGGCTGAGGACCCCTAAGATGATGATGAGTTTCGTCAATGTGTTTCTCTCCTCCCGCTGGCGCCTGCCGCCAGGACAAAAACATCGCCGGGGCGGCTCGCCGCCCCGGCCTGCTCAGTTGACCTTTGTCTGCGTGTTCCCCTAATAGATCTCTCTCACAGCGGCGACGATGTCCTTCGCCGTCATGCCGTACTTATCCCGGAGCTCCGCGGGCTTGCCGGACTCGCCGAAGGTGTCGTGCTGACCGACCATCTCGATCCTGCAGGGGCAAAGACGCGCCGTTACCTCAGCGACCGCGCCGCCCAGGCCGCCGATGACAGAATGTTCCTCAGCGGTGACGATCTTCCCGGTCTCCTGCGCCGCGCGCACGATAATCTCCTCATCAATCGGCTTAATGGTATGCATATCGATGACCCGGACGTCGATGCCTTCTTCCGCCAGTTCAGAAGCGGCCTCCATCGCGGACGCGACCATGATGCCCGTGGCGATGACGGTCACGTCTGTCCCCGGGCGGAGCTGGTTGCCCTTCCCGATCTTCAGGTCGGAGGACTCGTCATAGAAGACAGGCACAGCCGCCCGGCCAAGCCGGATGTAGCAGGGGCCGTCGATGTCGTTCACAGCCTGAGACAGGAGGAGCTTGGCGCTGGCGGCGTCTGAGGGATTCACCACCGTCATGCCCGGAATCGTCCTCATCAGAGCCAGGTCCTCGAAGGTCTGGTGGCTGGCGCCGTCCTCACCGACGGTGATGCCGGCGTGGGTGGCGCAGATCTTCACATTCGCGTGGGTATAGCCGATGGAATTCCGGATGATCTCGAAGGCGCGGCCCGCCGCGAACATGGCGAAGGTCGACGCGCAGACGATCTTTCCGGACAGGGCAAGGCCCGCGGCCACGCCCATCATGTTCTGCTCCGCGATGCCCATGTCGAAGAAACGGCCCTTATTCTGGGCGGCGAAATCCGCCGTTTTCGTGGACTTGGACAGGTCCGCGTCCAGGACCACCAGTCGATCATTCTTCTTGGCTTCTTCCACCAGGAATTCGCCGTACGCGATTCTCGTTGCGATATCTGCCATTACCATTCACCTCCCAGCTGCTCCACAGCCTTCTTCGCTTCTTCCTCGGACGGGGCCTTCCCATGCCAGCCGGCCTGGTCTTCCATGAAGTCCACGCCCTTTCCTTTAATCGTGTCGCAGATGACGCAGGTGGGGACCCCCTTCGTGGCCTTCGCCTCGTCGATGGCGGCGAAGAGCTGGTCGAAGTCATGACCGTTCACGCTGATCACGTGCCAGCCGAAGGCCTTGAATTTCTCATCGATGGGGGAGACGTTCATAACATCCTCGTTCCGGCCGTCGATCTGGAGCTTATTCCAGTCCACGAAAGCCGTCAGGTTGTCCAGCTTATACTGGCGGGCCGCCATGGCCGCTTCCCAGACGATGCCCTCCTCCAGCTCACCATCTCCCAGAAGGACGTAGACCCGGCCCGCGCTCTGGTCCATCTTCCCGGCCAGCGCCATGCCGACACTGGCGGAGAAGCCCTGGCCCAGGGAGCCGGTGGACATTTCGATGCCCGGGACATAATGCATGTTGGCGTGACCCTGGAATTTACTGCCCAGCTTGCGGAGGGTCATCATGTCCTCCACGGGGTAGAAGCCCCGCTCTCCGAGGGCGGCGTACTGAGCCGGCACCGCGTGGCCCTTCGACAGAACGAATTTATCTCTGCCCGCCATCTTCGGATCCTTCGGGTCGATGTTCATCTCCCCGAAGTAAAGGGCGGTGATGATGTCCGCCGCCGACAGGGATCCGCCCGGATGTCCGGAGCCCGCGTGATAGATGGCCCGGATCACGTCCACGCGGATTTTCGCCGCGATCTTCTCGTAGTATTCCTTACTTTCTCTTTTCATAAAAACTCCTTACCTGATAAATGAAGCATTGATCGACGAAAATGACAGGAGATAAACGGTTCGGGCGCCGTTCTCCACAGGCCCGCGCGAATTCTCACAGCCCCTCCCAGCCCCGGATCACGGCGGGCAGACGCTCGATCACATCTGTGGCCAGCATCCCCCGTTCTCCCAGTTCCTTTCTGGCCAGGTCACCGGCCAGGCCATGGAGGTAGACACCCGCCCGGGCGCTGTCCCAGGGCGGCGCTCCCTGACCGAGCAGAGACAGGATCACCCCGGACAGGACGTCCCCCATCCCCGCGGTGGCCATGCCGGGGTTTCCGCTGGTATTCTCCCAGATCTCTGTCTTCCCTCCGCTGGAGCTGCTCCGGTCCAAGATCCCCCTGGCCGTCAGGGTGCCCGCCCCCTTCAGGACGGCGCAGCAGCGGTAGGTCCAGGCCAGGTCGAAGGCCGCTTCCATCCGCTTTTCCTCTGTCTGGATCCCGTCGGGATAATAGACCGGATCCAGGAGACGGAGGGCCTCCCCCGTATGGGGGGTGAGGATCTTCGGGCCTGTGTAATTCTTCAGGCTCTGGCCGAGATCCGGATTCTGGGCTGCCAGGTTCAGACCGTCCGCGTCCAGGACCAGGGGAAGATTGCTGCTCAGGAGCAGGGCCTTCAGTTTCTTCCTGGCCGCGGCGGAGGTCCCCATCCCGGGGCCGAAGCAGACAGCGTCGAAACGGGGGGCTTCCCCCTCTTCCGCCACCAGGCCGGCGGCCGCCTCCTCCCAGTCCAGGAGGATCGCCTCCGGTGCCAGGATCTGAACGACCGGCCAGCTGGCCTTCGGGGCGCAGACATAGACCAGGCCGCTCCCGGTCCGAAGGGCCGCCCGGGCGGCGAACACCGCCGCGCCGGGCATCCCCCCGCCGCCGGCGATGATCAGGACCTTCCCGCAGTCCCCCTTATGGACGTCTCTGGCCCGCCTGGGCAGGGCCCGCGCCAGGATCTCCTCTCCGGTCTCCGACATGAGTTCCAGGCCGGTTCTTTCCTCTCCCATGACCCGCCTCGCTACTTAAACACGTACATCTTCAGCAGCACCGCCACCAGCACCACACCGGCGACGATCCAGTTTCCGTGCTCCGCGAAGAACTCCTGAATCTTATCCTTCTGCTCATCGTCTCTGTCAGACATAGACACCTCCCGGCTTCCGCCATGTACAGGGTGATAGGGTTATTATTCGCACGATGAAGGCCGCCCGAGCTGTTCTTTCCAGGTCCTTCCAGCCCGCCGCCTACAGATGGAGGAAGATGGCAGCCATGAAGAAATAGATAGACAGGGCCACAGAATCCGACACCGTGGAAATCGCCGGATTCGCGATCAGGGCCGGGTCCAGGTGGGCCCGTTTCACGATCAGGGGAATCATGCTCCCGATGACCTTCGCGAAGATGACGATCAGGATGATCGAACAGCAGATGGTGACGGCCGTCATCACGCTCTGACCGTCGATGATCAGGACCCTGGCGAAATTGAAGACGCTCAGGAGGGCGCCGACCACGGCGCCGACTCGGATCTCCTTCCACAGGACCCGGAACCAGTCGCCCAGCTCCACCTCATCCGTGGCCAGCCCCCGGATGATCAGGGTCGCCGCCTGAGAGCCGGTGTTCCCGCCGGTCCCCATCAGCATGGGAATATAAGCGATCAGAAAGGGCAGCTTGGACAAAGTATTCTCGAACCCGGTCACGATCATGCCTGTGAAGATATAGGCGACCATCAGGATGAGCAGCCAGGGCAGCCGGTTCTTCGCGTGCTGCCAGACACTGATGTCCAGGTAGCCCCGGTCGGAATTATCCAGGTCCACCACGCCGTTCATACGCTCGATGTCCTCTGTGGCCTCATCCTCGATGACGTCGATGATGTCATCGACCGTGATGATGCCCACCAGCCGGCGCTCCCGGTCGACCACCGGCATGGCCAGAAGGTCGTACTTCTTGAAGTCGGCGGATACGGTCTCCTGGTCGGCGGTGACATACTCGCATACATATTCCGTCCGCATCAGGTCGCCGACCCGGGTCCCCTCCGGGGCCGTAACCAGAGCCGACAGGGGGACCACCCCGATCAGCTTCCAGGCGTCGTCCCGGATATACAGGGTGTAGACCGTCTCCGCGTCGGTCCCCACCTCCCGGATGTGCTCCATGGCCTCCGGCACGGTCCAGTGCTTCTTCAGGCTCACGAACTCCGGCGTCATCAGGCTGCCGGCGGAATCCTCCGGGTAGTTCAGGAAGGTATTAATCTGCTTCCGCTCGTTCTTCGGTGTCCGTTCCAGGATCCGGTTGACGACATTCGCGGGCAGTTCTTCCAGCGTATCAATCTTATCATCGAAGTCCAGTTCCCCGACGATGAAATCCGTCTCCTTATCGGTGATTTCCTTAATGATATTCACCCGGTCATCGGCGGACATATAGGAAAACACGTCGACGGCGGTGTCCTTCGGCAGCAGCCGGAACAGGATCACCGTCATCCGGAGGCCCTTATCATCTGAAACGTCCTCTAAGATCTCCGCGATATCCGGCGCCTTAAACTGGACCAGCTCGTCCCGGGCCAGCAAATACTTCTTCTCTTCCAGGTATCCGTCGATCAGATCCCGGGAGGCGTCGATCCGATCCTCCCTGTCCTGCGAAACGTTCTCCACAGCCCTGTCTCTCCTTTCCACGCGTTCACGCGCCCGGCCGAAGGCCCGGAGAGAATGGCAGCGGTAAACGACGCCGCGGTCCCGTCCGGTCAGTCAGGCAGCTTCACCTCATCCTGTTCAAAGTCCCACAAAGGAACCTTATCCATCTCGATCTCCTTCTCCCGTCTGAACGGTCTATCAACTGAAAACTAAGGCTTTTCCAAGAATAAATTATATCCTAAAACCGGCTTCCATTCAACAAGCTGCTTGGTTGACGGTTAATTTTCCAGGTGCTATCATCAAGGTCAGAATCGCGCGTGATAGACACGTTGTATACTTCGCCTGCCGTCTTTCAGGCAGCACATCGAAAGGAGCGCTATAGTGGAAAAAGAATTGCTGGTAAAGAAGATCGATGACGCGGTGGAGGCCCTCAGCGACAAGCTGGTGGATATTTCCTGCACCCTGTTCGGCATCCCCACCCAGAATCCCCCGGGCAACAACTACCGGGAATTCACCGACGCGGTCGGGAAGATCATGGAAGAGATCGGCATGGAGATCGAACGGGTCGAGGTCCCGGAGGACCGGCTGGCCGAGCTGGCCCCCGACGGCGAGGGCAAGCCCCGGATCAGCATTTTCGGCTACCTGGGCGATAAGACCGCCCGTCCGAACGTCCACATCACCGGCCACTACGACGTGGTTCCGGAGGGCCCGGGCTGGACCACCGATCCCTACGGCTGTGAGATCCGGGACGGCAACATCTACGCCAGAGGCTCCTGCGACCAGAAGAGCGGCATCGTCTCTGAGCTGATCGCCGCCATGGCTCTGAAGCAGGCAGGCGTCAAGCTGAAGGGCACCCTGATCTGCTCCACCACCCCCGACGAGGAAAGCGGCGGCAAGGCCGGCGTGGGCTACCTGGTGGAACAGGGCCTGCTGGACGCCTCCAACACCGACCATGTGATCATCACGGAATGCCTGGACTACGATAAGATCTGCATCGGCCACCGGGGCACCCTTTGGTTCGACGTCAACGTGACTGGGAAGCAGTGCCACGGCAGCCAGCCCCGGGAGGGCGTCAACCCCATCGAGTTCATCCAGAAGCTCCTGAACGCCATCGACGAGGACATCAAGCCCCTGATCCAGGATCCGACCCCGCTGCCGGTCATGCCCCCGACCTCCCGCTGGACCACCATCACCCCGACCATGCTCCGGGCCGGCGAGAAGGTGAACACCGTCTCCTCCGAAGCCACCATCAGCTTCGACTGGCGGCTCAACCCTGAGCTGAACCTGGACTGGGCGAAGGAGAAGCTCATCGCCTGCTGCGAGAAGGCGAAGGCCCAGATGCCCGGCAGCGATTACAGCATCACCTACTATGAGGAAGACAATCCCACCCTGGTCCCGGAGAACCAGCCCCTGATCGACGCCCTGAAGGACGCCGGGAAGATCTATGTGGGCCACGACATGTCCATTTCCCTCTCCCCGGGTATGTTCGACCAGAAGTACATCGTCCAGAAGGGCGGCCTGAAGAGCGTCGTCGCCTATGGCCCCGGCAGACTGACCCTGGCCCATAAGTCCAACGAGTTCGCCAACATCGAGGAGATGAAGACCTCCGCGAAGGTCATGGCGCTGGCGGCCTGTGAGCTCCTGGGCACGGAGGACTGAGTCATTTTTCGACGAAAAAAGACCGCCCACAGGCGGCCCCTCCTCCCCCTCTGAAAAGTCCGGACCCGCCCCCTGAAAAAGGGGCGGGTCCGTTTCTTTCATTATCCAGACGCTTATGAACGGAGGAATTATGCGTTCTTCCCGGCCAGTCTGGCTTCCTTCTCTCTCTTCTTCTGCTCCTGGAAAGCCTCCATGTCCTTATACAGGGGGCCGCACAGCATCAGCATGCAGATGGCGTTCGGGATGATCATCAGCGCGTTCAGGATATCGGAGATGTCCCAGGCCACCTCGAAGGCGGACACGCAGCCGACGAAGGCCACGATGGAGAACAGGATCCTGTAGACCATGGTGGTGGTATGGTTCCGGGTCAGGTATTCCAGCGCCTTCTCACCGTGGTACTCCCAGCCCAGGATGGTGGAGAAGGCGAACAGGGCCAGCGCGATGGAAACGATCCAGCCGCCGATGGGACCCAGGGTGCTCTCGAAGGCGGCGATGGTCAGGGACGCGCCCTGGAGGACCACCTTCCCGGTCGCGGGATTCACCACCTTATCCATGACGCCGGAGGTCAGGATGGCCAGGCCGGTGACGGAGCAGACGACGAAGGTATCCCAGAAGGTGCCCGTCTCATTGATGTAGCCCTGGCGGACGTGGTGATCTGTGGTGGCCGCCGCGGCGGTGATGGCCGCGGAGCCCATACCGGCTTCATTGGAGAAGCAGCCCCGGGCGACGCCCTTCGACATGGCCTGGAGCATGGAGGCGGTCACGGAACCCGTGATGCCGCCGCCCACCGCCTTCACGGAGAAGGCCATCCGGAACATGCCCGCGACGGCAGCCGGCAGCTTGTCCGCATGGAGAATAATCACGATCAGAGCGCCGATGAAGTAGAAGATCGCCATGACCGGGACCACGATGGTGGAAACCCTGGAAATGGATTTCAGGCCGCCGATGACGATGACCAGGGTCAGACCGCCGACGATGATGCCCACCACATAGATGTTGGCGCCCATCACAGACTTGAAGGCGTCCGCGATGGAGTTGCCCTGGGTCAGGTTGCCGATGCCGAAGGAGGCGACCACAGCGAAAGCGGCGAAAAGAACAGCCAGGAACTTGCCGAAGCCCTTGAACTTCTCTCCATAGACCTCCGGGATGCCCCGCTCCATGGTCACCATGGGGCCGCCCAGCATCTCGCCCTTATCATTCTGAATCCGGTACTTAACTGCCAGCGAGCATTCGGTGAATTTCGACGTGATCCCGAACAGGGCCGCGATCCACATCCAGACCAGGGCGCCGGGGCCGCCGACAGCCAGGGCGTTCGCCACGCCGGCGATGTTGCCGGTGCCGATGGTGGCCGCCAGGGCGGTGCAGAGGCAGGCGAAGGGCGAAACATCGCCGCTCTTGCTGCTGTCCGCGTGCCGTCCCTCCTTCGACAGGGTGGTATGGATGCCGAAGCCCAGGTTCCGCCAGGCCAGGAACCTGGTCCGGAAGGTCAGGATGACGCCGGTGCCGACCAGGATGATCAGCATCACCGGCCCCCAGACCGCCGCGTCGATGGCCTGGAGCAGCTTGATAAACGAATTCATAATGACTCCTCTCTGTTCAACCGCCGGGAACCTGAGGATCCCGGTGCCCGTCCGGCGTTGGCGTTTCGCCTTATCCCCTCACAGCGGGCTCTGGTACAGAAGAAAAAAACGGCACAACAACGGGCCAAGCACATGGGTGCCCGACCACGACGTCCTTGCCGTTTTTCCCGATAAGTATTTTTATTCATTATAACATGAAATAATATTATGTCAACAAAATTTCTGGCATGATTTTTGTAGATACTCAACAAGAATTCCTGTTTCATTTCCAAGCTCAGGCCTGCAAGACCGCGAATATTGTATGCTCGCACATAGTATTTCTCCGAATTTATTGATATAATGACAAAAGAAACAATATCGGGCGGCACGACGAGGTGTCTGCGGAACAGCCGCAGGCACTCGTTTTTCTTTTTTTGGTTCAGGCAATACAGGTTTTCGGGCCGCTCCGGCGAAGGAAAAGAAAGGAGTGGCTCATGGAACAGTTGGAAGAACTGTTGGCGCACACAGATGATGTGAACGGGATGCTGGCCCGCTACGGGGTCCGGTTCGGAATCTATAAGAACCAGGTTTTCCGGGAGCAGCTCTTCCCTTTTGATCCCATCCCCCGGGTCATCGAGAAGGAGGAGTTCGCCTATCTGGAGAAGGGGCTGAAGCAGCGGGTAACCGCCCTCAATCTCTTTCTGAAGGACATCTATTCGAAGAAGCAGATCGTGAAAGACGGGGTGATTCCTGAGGACTTCATCTTCGCCTCCAGCGGCTTCCTGGCTGAGTGCGACGGTGTCATGCCCCCGAAGGGGATCTACGCCCATATCTCCGGCATTGACCTGGTGAAGGGGAAGGACGGGACCTGGTATATCCTGGAGGACAACCTCCGGGTCCCCTCCGGCGCCTCCTACCCGCTGATCGCCCGGTCCCTCTGCCGGCGCGCCTCGCCGGACACCTTCGCCAATCTGAAGATCGAAGACAACCGGGATTACGCCGCCCTGCTCCGCCGGACCCTGGATCATGTCAGTACCGGCGGCCATACGGTCATCCTGACCCCTGGCCGCTATAACGCCGCCTATTTCGAGCACAGCTACCTGGCGGAACAGACCGGCGCCCACCTGGTCACAGGCTCTGACCTCCGTGTGGTGGACGACAAGCTCTACTTCGAAGACGCCGGCGGCCGGCTGGAGAGGGGCGGCGCCGTCTACCGCCGGATCTCCGACGATTTCCTGGATCCCATGACCTTCAACCCTAAGTCCCTGATCGGGATCCCACATCTTTACGACGTCTTCCGAAGAGGCAACGTCGCCCTGCTGAACGCCCCCGGAAACGGAGTGGCGGATGACAAAGGCATCTATTACTTCGTTCCGAAGATGATCCGCTACTACCTGGGTGAAACGGCCATCCTGTCCAACGCCCCCACCTACCTGCCCTTCTACGAGGAGGACCGCCGCTATGTCCTGGACCACTTCGACCAGCTGGTCCTGAAGGACGTGGCCGAGGCCGGCGGCTACGGGGTCCGGTTCGGAAAAGACATGTCCCCTGAAGAGAAGGAAGCCTTCCTGGCCGCTCTGGATAAGGAGCCCCGCCGCTTCATCGCCTAGGAGGTCGTAGACTTCCAGGACCTGGACATCCTGGAAGACGGGCGGCAGGTTCCCCGAAAAGCGGACCTCCGGGCCTTCGTGCTCATGGCCGACGAGCCCATGGTCTGGAAGAGCGGACTGACCCGGTTCTCCAGGAACCCGGATTCATTCATCGTTAATTCATCTCAGGGAGGAGGATTTAAGGACACATGGGTATTATCTCGGTAGAACAGAGCGGCGAGCTCTACTGGCTGGGCCGGTACACAGAGCGGGCCTATACGACCATTCGGGTCTTCGCCCAGGCCTATGACGAAATGATCGACGGGATCGAAAACAGCTACGAGGATTTCTGCCGGAACCTGGACATCCCGGACATCTACGGGGATAAGGACACCTTCATCCGGCGCTACCCCTTCGACCTGGAGGACCCCAATTCCATCCGGAGCAACCTGGAGCGGGCCTATGACAACGCCATCGTCCTCCGGGAAACCATCCACACCGCCAGCCTTTCCTACATCCAGATGGCCATCTATGATATGGAAAAGGCGGCGGCGAGCCGGTCCCCCCTTCTGGAGCTCCAGAAAATAATTGATCACCTCCTGGCCTTCTATGGTATTATAGAAGACCAGATTGAGAATGAGCAGACCAGAAATCTCATCAAGGCGGGTAAACGGATCGAACGAGTCGACCTCTACGCCCGGCTGGCCCTGCCCCGGGAGAAGATCGAACGGGAGGTCCGCCGGCTGAGCCACAGGATCGAGCGGTGCGGGATCCCCTACGACCGGGAGGCCATGATGTCCCTCCAGGCCCAGGTCTCCCAGGACCCCCTCGATGACAGCGGCATCCTGAAGGCGGTAAATTCCATCCTATGAAACGGTTTCATTTCTATTATTCGATGCGGGAAGATTACAGCGAGGAAGTGTCCAGGTGCTACTTCACGATTAAGTGCGTGCCCCGGACCGACGCCCGGCAGCGGATCGAGGCCATGAAGTTCGCCTTTGTCCCCGGCGCCTCCTGGCAGACCGGCCGGGACGCTTTCGGGAACGATCAGCTGTGGGGGGTCTGCGATACGCCCCATACCCGCTACGAATTCCACACGGAGGGCCAGGCGGTGACGGGCCTTGCGGATTATGAGGAGGAAGCGGACGGCAGCCAGCTGCCCCTGTTCCGGGTTCCCCACGGGCTGAACGTCCCGGGGCCATCCATCCTGGCTTACCACCGGAACTGGATGGAAGAGCTCAGCCAGGCGGGAAGCCCGATGGCGAAAGCGCTCCTTCTCACCCACGCCCTCCACCGGGACCTGGTCTACACACCCGCCTCCACCACCATGGACACCACCGCGGAGGAGGCCATGGCCCAGGGCCGGGGCGTCTGCCAGGACTATGCCCACATCCTGATCTCCCTCCTCCACCTGGAGAAGATCCCCGCCCGGTACGTGACCGGGATGATCCCGGGCGAGGGAGCCAGCCACGCCTGGGTGGAGGTTCTTCAGGACGGCCGCTGGTACGGGGTCGACCCGACGAACGACGGCACGGCGGCGGAAGACCACATCCGGATCGGGGTCGGACGGGACGCCAGGGACTGCATGATCAACCGGGGCATCCTGTTTGGAGGCGGCCGGCATACGCAGAAAGTTCTGGTCCGGGTGACGGAGCTTACGGAGGCTTCCCTGGCCAGGGAAGCCTGACGGAACGGAGGCCTCAGGACAGAGAGAGGCGCCTCCCCCGCGGCGGCTGGCCGCGGTTTCGAAAACAATCGCCGCATCGAACGATGCGGGCGCTTCTCCCGCGGCGGCTGGCCGCGGGAGAAGCGCCTTTTTTGTTTCGTCCCTATTTCCCCTGATAGATTTCGTGGATCTCCCGCTGGATGAAGCCGCCGGCGGCCCGGGCCAGGCGGGACAGGCTGTGGATCCGGACGAAACCGCTCCCGTAGATGTCCCTGGCGCTCATGACGGCGTCATCCTGCCCATAGACGATCCCGGCCAGGCGGATTCCCGCCTTCCGGAGCCGATGGACCTCCCCCGCCGTGTCAGAGACCGCGTCATGGCCGGCGTAGGTCCGGGTCTGGAAACCCTTCCCGCTGATGGGGACCGTATCATCGTCATTCGGGCTGGCGTCGGTCAGGACCAGGAGCAGGTTGTAGGGATACCGGGTCCTGTCCAGAAAGGGCTGAATGGCCCGGAGGGCCAGGCCGTCCCGGTTGCAGCCCATGGCCCCATAGCGGAAGACCCCCCGGTCCTGAGCCGCCGAAGCGGTCTTCCCCTCGGACAGCTTTTTCAGCCGGTCCAGGATGGTGAAACCGTCG
>CACZTH010000062.1 GCA_902784035.1 uncultured Eubacteriales bacterium | reverse complement strand
GAAGTTTGGTCGCTAATCATTTTACACGAGCCTCAATGGCTTTTCTACTATTCACTTTTGCGAACAATATTGTACTCTATCTATTCTCATCAATAGTATATTTTCCACGTTCCAGAGCGATCACACCGCTCCTGGCCACCTCGATGAGGCCGAAGTCCGCCAGCAGCTCCTGGACTGCCTGGATCTTCTTCCCATCGCCGATGACGGAAACGGTAACGGTCTCCTTCGAGACGTCAATGATCGATCCCCGGAAAATGTTAACGATTTGGAGGACCTCACTCCTGCGTTCCGGCGTCTCCGCCCGGACCTTAAACAGGGACAGCTCCCGCCGGATGGAATGGCTCTGATCCAGGACCTTCACAGAATGGACAGGCACCATCTTCATGATCTGGTTGGTCAGCAGGTCCTTCTTCCTTTCGTCCGCCAGCACGTCGATGGTGAGCCGGGTCCCGCCGCCCTCGACCGTCTTTCCCGCCGTGATGGACTCGATGTTGAAGCCGGTCCTGGCGAACAGCCGGGAGATCTGGGACAGAACCCCGGGGGAATTATCCACCAGTACGGAAAAAGTAAATAGTTTCGTCTCTGCCACGTCGCACCTCCTAATCCAGCAGGAAATTGGTGATCTCTTGACCGCCGGCCACCATGGGCCGGACCATTTCATCGGACTGGATCACGCATTCTACTACATAGCCCAGGCCTTTTTTCTTCTCTTCCGCGGCTTCCCGGATGGCGGCCTCCAATTCCTCCACATTCGTCACCCTGGCCCCCTTCAGGCCATAGGCCTCCGCCAGCTTGAGGAAGTCCGGGCCCCGGTCAGGCACCGTCTCCGACAGGCGGCCGTCGAACAGGAGGGTCTGCCACTGGGCCACCATGCCCAGCCGCCGGTTGTTCAGGATGAAGGTGGTGATGGGCAGCCGGTACCTCACCTCTGTAGCCAGCTCGTTGCAGTTCATTCGGAAGGATCCGTCCCCGGTCATATGAATGACCTCCTTCTCAGGGTTCCCAACCTTCGCGCCGATGGCCGCCCCCAGGCCGAAGCCCATGGCGCCGAAGCCGCCGGAAGTCAGGAGCTGGCCGGGATAGCTGAAGTGGAAGTGCTGAATGGACCACATCTGGTGCTGGCCCACATCTGTGGCTACCACCGTATCCTCCGGATTCATCCGGGAAATGGTCCTCGTGATCTGGCTGGGGGTCAGGCAGTCCTCTCGCTCGTCATATTCCGTCTCCGTGGGGAAGGAGAAGACATACTCCTTCCATTTCGTGTGGTCCATCTGGGGCAGCAGGTCCAGGAGCAGGGACAGAACCTTCTTCGCGTCCCCAATCACATGGTGGTCTGTCTTCACGTTCTTATCGATCTCCGCCCGGTCAATATCGATGTGAACGACCTTCGCGTTCCGCGCGAAGCTGTTCACGTCCATGGTCACCCGTTCATTAAACCGGGTGCCGACCCCGATTAACAGGTCGCAGTGGGCCACGGCGTTATTCGACGCCTGGGAACCATGCATGCCGATCATGCCGGTGGACAGCTCGTCCGCGCCGTAGATGGCCCCGCCGCCCATGACCGTGATGGCCGACGGCGCGTCGATCCGCCGCATGAAGGCCCGGTATTCCTCGTGGGCCCGGCTCCGGACCACCCCGCCGCCGCAGATCAGCATGGGCTTCTCAGAGGCCTGGATCATTTCCGCCAGCTTCTCGATATCTCCCATATCAGGCTCCGGGGTCTTCAGCTGACTGGTCCTGGCCCTGCCCATCAGTTCACCCAGGAAACCCCGCTCCGCGTGCTCCGAGACAGGAAGGGGCTCATACTCCGCCTCCTCCTTCGCGACATTATTGAAAATATCGATCAGGACAGGCCCGGGCCTCCCCGACCTGGCCAGCGCGAAAGCCGCCCGGACCGTGTCCGCCATCTTGGCGGCGTCGTCCACCTGGAAGGCCTCCTTCGTGATGGGCATCGCGATGCCGGTGATGTCGCATTCCTGGAAGGCGTCTCTGCCGATCATGGTCTCCGCCACATTACAGGTGATGAAGACCACCGGAGAAGAGTCCATGTGGGCCGCGGCCATCCCCGTGACCACATTCGTGGCTCCGGGACCGCTGGTCACGAAGCAGACCCCCACCTTCCCTGTGGACCGGGCGTAACCGTCCGCCGCGTGGGAAGCCCCCTGCTCATGGCAGGTAGTGACGTGATGGATCCGGTCCCTGTACTTATACAACTCATCGTACACATTCAGGATCGTGCCTCCGGGGTAACCGAAAACGGTGTCTACCCCCTGTTCCAGAAGACATTCCATGAGTATGGCGGCGCCTGTCAGTTTCATAACATTTCCTTTCTTTTCCATTTATGGTCTATTCTGTATGATCCTTAACAAAAGAAAAGCTCTTCCTGTTCCTGCTGACGCAGAAACCAGAAGAGCTCTGGACATTCGTTCCGGGTCCTCTCCGCCCGAAAGCCGCCGCCGGCCGCGGAGGGTCCGTTTACTATGGGACCTCACGCGCCGCGCGCACACATCTGTCCTGACTCAGCGTCCTGCGCCTCGATCTCCGGCACTACCCGAATAATGGATAGTGCCTCGATAATGACCGAGGTCGCGACCGCGGATACCGCGAGGATGCTTGTTACGATGGAGGAGGACAGATACATGTAAGCCCCTATATCCTTTCGTTCAGTAATGGTTGGTCGAAATGGTTCAGCGAGTCGCTTTCGTTCATCGCAAGTACTATGTTACGCCGACATACTTTGTTTGTCAACACTAAATTATGAGAAAAACAATAAATTATTTTCCGTTTTTTGGTTGCATTTCATAAAACACGGCGTTATGATAGCGGCATTACAACTCTGCTTCGGGGCGGGCGCCCAAGCCGCCCTTTGCCCCTTGCCTGATGAATTGACAGAAAGGAGCCCTGCATGAACGGCGCGCAAGCCATGATCCAGTGCCTGGACCAGGAAAACATCCATACCATCTTCGGCTACCCCGGGGTCGCCATCGCCCCCTTCTATGAGGCCCTATATGGATCGGACGTAAGACATGTGCTTGTACGCCAGGAGCAGAACGCGGGGCACGCGGCCAGCGGCTTCGCCCGGATCTCCGGCCGGCCGGCGGTCTGCGTCACCACCTCGGGACCAGGGGCCCTGAACCTGATCACCGCGGTGGCCACAGCCTACGCGGACAGCATCCCCCTGATCGCCGTCACCGGCCAGGTGGCCCGGCGCCTGATCGGCCGGGACGTCTTCCAGGAGGCGGACGTGATCGGGGCCATGGAGCCCTTTACCAAGTACCGCTACATGGTCCGCCGGGCCGACGACATTCCTCGTGTCATGAAAGAGGCCTTCTACATCGCTTCGACCGGCCGGAAGGGACCGGTCCTGATCGACCTTCCCATCGACGTCCAGCAGGAGGAGCTGACCCAGCCCTTCCACTATCCGGAAGACGTGAGCATCCGGGGCTATAAGCCCCATATAAAGGGAAATGGGCAGCAGCTCAGGCGGGTCCTCCAGGCCCTGAAGGCGGCGGAGAAGCCCCTGCTCTGCGCGGGCGGCGGGGTGATCTCCAGCGGGGCCCAGGACCTGGTCCGTTCCTTCTGCGAGAAGCACGGGATCCCGGCGGTCACCACCATGATGGGGATCGGGGCCTTCCCCTCAGCTCACCCCCTCTATTACGGGATGATCGGAAACAACGGCCGGTCCTACGCGAATAAGGCCATGTCGGAGAGCGACCTCCTGATCATCGCGGGCGCCAGAGTAGCGGACCGGGCCATGCCTAACACCCGCCGGCTGGAGGAGACGGCGAAGGTCATCCACATCGACATCGACACGGCGGAGATCGGGAAGAACATCGGCCCCACGATCCCCCTGGTCGGGGACCTTCGGGACGTTTTCCAGCGGCTTCTGGACCAGGAACTCCAGCTGGACACCTCTACCTGGCGCGAGGCTCTGGCAGGCTGGAAGGATGCCGCTGTGGACCACCGGGTCCACAGCCCCCGGCTGGTGGACCCGAACACCCTGGTCCAGAAACTCACAGCCAGGATGGATCCGGACGCGGTCTACTGCGCCGATGTGGGCCAGAACCAGATGTGGTCAGCCATCAATTACGAGATGAAGGAAGGCCGGTTTCTGACCACAGGCGGTATGGGGACTATGGGCTACGCTGTTCCCTGCGCCCTGGGAGCCAGGATGGCCGCGCCGGACCGGCAGACCGTGGCGGTATGCGGGGATGGGGCCTTCCAGATGTCCTTCAACGAGCTCGCCACCGCCCAGGCTGAGGGGGTGCCCATGAAGGTGGTGGTCATGCGGAACCACTACCTGGGCCTGGTGAAGGAGTACCAGGATAAGAATTACGGCGGCCACCATTCCGGAGTGACCCTGGGAGACGGGCCCGACTTCGGGAAGATCGCCTGCGCCTACGGGATGTCCTATTATGAGGTCAGTGAGAACCAGGCTCTGGACCGGATCCTGGACCGCTTCCTCCAGGATCCCGGGTCCGCCCTCCTGGTCTGCCAGGTAGATGACGTGAATAATACCAAATAAGGAGGATCGGCATATGAAAGGCATATACTCAGTGCTCGTGGAAAACAGGGCCGGTGTCCTGGCGGAGATCGCGCGTCTTTTCGCCCGGCGGAATTTCAACATCGAGAGCCTGGCGGTCGGCGAGACAGACCGTCACGACACCTCCAGCATGACCATCGTCTCCAGCGGAGACCAGCGGACCCTCGACCAGATCGAGAAGCACCTGAACAAAAGGATCGACGTGATCAAGGTCCGCCGGCTGGAGGAGCGGGACGCGCTCTCTCTGGAGATGATGCTGATCAAGGTCGCCTACAGCGTCAGCACCCGGAGCCAGATCATGGAGATCTGCAGCATCATGGGGGCAAGCATCCTCCACCTGTCGCCCCGGCACATGGTCATCGAGCTCCATGCCGCCCATGAGAAAATCGAAAGTTTCATCGACCTGGTCCGCCCCTTCGGCATCCTGGAGGTCCAGCGCACCGGAACCATCTCCATGAGCAGGAAGTGAGCGTTCCCGGGAGCGTCTCAGCTATACGCTCTATGTGATTTTTCATTATAAATATACCTCAAGGCAGTCTCTGGTATGCTACCCGTCAAGTAGGACACTGAAAAGTGAAACCACTTGGGGGTAGCATACCACACGTAGGGGCTGCCTTTTTGTACGCATATTACACCAGCCGGGCCGTCAGGAAAACGCCCCACAGGGGGATCGTGATCAGGGACAGGAGCGTGGACAGGGTAATGCCCTCCGCTGTCAGGACATAATTCTTTCCCAGCTTCTGCGCCAGCGCGGAGCAGATCACCGCGGCGGGGAAGATGAAAGCCACCACCAGCTCCAGCCTGACATCCTGCGTAACAGGCAGGAAAGCGGTGACCAGGTAGGCCAGGGCTGGCACCAGCAGCACATTGATGAGACAGGTGATCAGGAGCTTATAATTCTTCAGAAGTTTCAGGGGATGACTCTGGGAAAGCTGCATGCCGACGATGAACATGGACAGGGGGACGTTCATGCTCCCCATACTGTTCAGCATGTCCAGAAGCGGCTTAGGCAGAGGAATCTGCGCGAAGAGGATGACGCAGCCGACCAGGGCGCCGATGATGGGCGCGGAACTGAAGGTCATCCGAAGGACCTGTTTGAAGCTCAGATCTGATTTCTGACCGTAACTCAGCTGGAAGGGAATCAGACCGAAAAAGTAAAACACTTGGATCACATTGGTAACGACCATGAGGTAGAAGATCTTCCTGCCGAAAAGAGAAAGGGTGATGGGAAAACCCATGAAACCGACATTCGAGGACGTCATCAGGGCCATCAGGACACCCCGGTCCTCGGCTGGTTCGAAGTGGAGGGGCTTCACCAGCGCGATGGCGATGACGCAGAAAAGCAGGATCAGGAAGGCAGTGCCCAGCAGGGCCTGAATGGTCTCGTGGAGAAGCGAAGGGGTCAGCTTCTGAGATCCCAGGGTTCCGACCAGCATGAGCGGCGTAACCACGTTCAGGAGCAGGTCATTCAGATAGGGAGTCGCCTTCTCTGAGACCAGGCCGGTCTTACTGGCGGCGATGCCGATGGCGATGATCCCGAAAATCATGATGACCTTTACGAAAACAGCAGCGATCATCCTTCCCCTCCCGCGTCGATGGCACTATGTATCGAAACATGAGCATTATACCGGTGCCATCCCGCCGCTGTCAATCAACGCCGCGGGAAACGCCCGGATGTACATGCCGAGGGAAGCGCCCGGATGCGCCGAAAGAGGACGGACGCCTGGGTACAGACTCCTCTGCGAGCGGCAGCGGCAGACGCTTTTTCAACCCTCCTGAAAAAATTAAATGAATGAACGTTTATTTCTCGCGCTTCGGGGCATCAATCTATCAAACCACGATCGAGGGAGGACGACATGCGCAGGAAAGATGAGGAAAAACAGGAACGGATCAAGCAGGCGGTCATGCGCCTGAGCCTGAGAGAGGGCTTCGCCGGGACATCGGTTTCCAAGATCGCCCGGGAGGCAGGGGTATCTCCCGCGACAGTATACATCTACTACGAGAATAAGGAGGAAATGCTGAAGGATATCTACCTCGAGTATTCCCAAAGCGCCTACCAATTCCTCTCGGACGCCCTGGAACCGGAGATGTCCGCCAGACGCCTGATCGAGACCACGATGGAGATGTATTACCAGTTCATCGAAGAGAACGAAGAGATTTTCAGCTTCGTCGAGCAGTTTTCCCGCTGTCCTGTTTTATCCTGTCAGTGCGGAAGGCAGGCCGGATCCGGCGTCCACAGCTGCGGGCTGTTCGGCGAGATCGACCGCAGGAAGGCGGCGGGCGAGATCCGAGGCTGTGATGACAGAAGCATAGCGGCTTTCCTGTTCGCCCCGGTCAGGGAGATCGCGGGAAAAACCTATGTGACCGAAGAGGAGCGGGACGAGCTCCTCCAGGAAATCATTCAGCTTGCTGTACAGGCGCTGCTTGTTTGAGATCAGGGGGATCCCAGCGGGGCTAAGCGTCGTTTGAGAGGGGAAATTCATGGATATGATGAGAGAAAGCGAAAAGAGAATCGGCGTCGTCCTTCCCGTGTCCGGGAGCATGCTGCTGCCGCGGACGAAGGTCTACATCTGGATGACGGAAATGGAGGAGGAGCTTCGGCGGCTTCTCACCGCTGGCGGAAACGACCTTGTAGCGCTCACCCGCCGGAGCGAGATCCAGGGGAGCGCGTCAGAACCCGCGGAACAGAGCGGACAGCACGACCCGGATGACGGACCGGCAGATGACCGGGATTCCGCAAACGGCTTCTGCCACACCGGCGTCACCTTCCGCCTCATGAACATCCAGGAGGTCCAGAACGGATGTCTGGTGGAAATCGAGACCCTGGAACGGGTCCGAGCGGACATGGTCGAGCGGGACGGGCGGGTCTATCGGGCGTCCTTCCAGCCCCAGCCGGATGACGAAGATCTGACGCCGGCGATGCAGTCCGAGATCCTGCGGTATATGAAGGACATCATCCGGGACGTCAGCGCCCATTTCCAGGGCGCCGACGCGTATCTGAAGGCCATGGACGAGATCCATGACGTCGATCAGATGATCGTCTGGATGAGCCGGTTCATGCCCATCGACGACGAACAGCGGCACGAATACCTGAAGATCGACTCCGACCATGAACGCGCCCTCCGCTTCCTCGACGCGCTGATGAAGCAGAAGGAGGCGGTGCGGTGGAACATCGAAATCGGCGAACGCATGTCCGATAAGACCAGTAATTACTACCGTGATCAGGCGCTTCGCCAGCAGCTGGAAGCCATTAAGAAGGAACTGGGCGAGGACCAGGAAGAGCCTGAGGGCCCGGATTCTTACAGGACGAAAATCAACGGGAGCGCCATGCCGGAAGCCGTGAAAAAGGCGGCCCTGGAAGAGGTCCGGAAGCTGGAGGCCCAGCCGAAAGGCTCCGCCGAGACCTCTGTCATCCAGAACTACCTGGACTTCATGCTGGCCCTTCCCTGGGCCCGCGAACAATCCAGG
>CACZTH010000061.1 GCA_902784035.1 uncultured Eubacteriales bacterium | reverse complement strand
GGAGCCAGAAAACTAACAATGGAGGGGCTTAACGGGCATTTCTGCCACGGATTTTACCCACAGGTACGCCCGAAGAGCCATTTTTTGGTTAAGTATAAATGCACGATATCAGTGTAAATCAAGCATGGTCAAAAATCAATGTTCACGAAAGATTCTGATAACATGAAGGGCGCTCAATGAAAGCGGAAAGATGCGGCGGAAGGCGGAATGAGGCGGCTGGCCGCGGACCGGGCGGCTTTTGTCCCTCGCGTGTTGAAATAAGGTCGTGTTATGGTAAAATAAAAACACTAAGCCCGCGGAAGGGGCGGGTCATCACGTCATAGAAGGCAAGGAAGAATTATGGAGAGAAATTTAGCGAAGAATTACGATCCGAAGGACTTCGAAGATCGGATCTATCAGGAGTGGGAGGAGAGCGGCTCCTTCCACGCGGACGGCGACCCGGATAAGAAGCCATTCACCATCGTGATGCCGCCGCCCAACATCACTGGCCAGCTCCACATGGGGCACGCCCTGGACCAGACCCTCCAGGACGCCCTGACCAGGTACAAGCGGATGCGGGGCTATGACGCCCTCTGGCTGCCGGGCTCCGACCACGCCAGCATCGCGACTGAGGTGAAGGTGGTGAACAAACTCCGGGAGCAGGGCATCGAGAAGGAAGATCTGGGCCGCGAGAAGTTTCTGGAGAAGGTCTGGGACTGGAAGCGGGAGTACGGCGGCCGGATCACCCGTCAGTGCCGGAAGCTGGGCGATTCCTGCGATTGGTCCAGGGAAAGGTTCACCCTCGACGAGGGTTGCAGTAAGGCCGTCCGGGCCTTCTTCGTCAAGCTCTATAAGAAGGGCCTGATCTATCGGGGCAACCGGCTGATCAATTGGTGCCCTAACTGCGGGACCTCTCTTTCCGACGCTGAGGTCGAGCACGTAGACAAGCAGGGTGAATACTGGTACTTCCGTTATCCCGCCGCGGAAGAGGGCGGGAAGGACATCGTGATCGCCACCTCCCGGCCGGAGACCATGTTCGGCGATGTGGCCGTCGCCGTATCCCCGGAGGATGACCGGTATCAGGACATGGTCGGCGAGAAGGTGATCCTGCCCCTGGTGGGCCGGGTCATCCCCGTCATCGCGGATCCCTATCCGGATCCTGAGAAGGGCACCGGCGCCGTGAAGATCACCCCGGCCCATGACGAAAATGACTTCATGGTCGGCCAGCGGCATGGTCTGGACGTCCTCAGCTGTATCAACCCCGACGCCACCATGAACGACCTGGCCGGGAAATACGCCGGTATGGACCGGTATGAGTGCAGGAAGGCCCTGGTGAAGGCCCTGGAGGTGGCCGGCTATCTGGTTAAGACCGAGGATATGACCATCCCCGTGGGCACCTGCTACCGCTGCCACACCAACATCGAGCCCATGCTGAGCGACCAGTGGTTCGTTCGGATGAAGGAGCTGGCGGAGCCTGCCATGAAGGTGGCGGAGACCGGCGAGATGGTCTTCGTCCCGGACCGCTTCCGGAAGACCTACCAGCACTGGCTGGAGGATATCCGGGACTGGTGCATCTCCCGCCAGCTCTGGTGGGGTCACAGGATTCCGGCCTGGTACTGCGAAGACTGCGGCGAGATCATCGTGGAGGAAGAAGACCCGGCCGTCTGTCCCAAGTGCGGTTCCAGGCGCCTTCACCAGGATGAGGACGTGCTGGACACCTGGTTCAGCTCCGCCCTCTGGCCCTTCTCTACCCTGGGCTGGCCGGAGGATACAGCGGATCTGAAGCGCTACTATCCGAATGACGTGATGATCACCGGCTATGACATTATCTTCTTCTGGGTGGTCCGGATGGTCTTCTCCGGCATCGAGGCCATGGGGGAGAAACCGTTTAAGTACGTCTATCTCCACGGCCTGGTACGGGACAGCCAGGGTCGGAAAATGTCGAAATCCCTCGGAAACGGCATCGATCCCCTGGAGGAGATCGATAAATACGGCGCCGACGCCCTCCGTTTCATGCTGTCCACCGGCGTGACCCCGGGCAATGACATGCGCTACCAGGATGAGAAGATCCTGTCCGCCCGGAACTTCGCCAATAAGCTCTGGAACGCCTCCCGGTTCGTGATCATGAACCTCCAGGACGAGAATGGGAATTTCCTGCCCATGGCTGATGGCGGCCGGATGGGGCTGGACCGGACAAAGGATTTCCAGGGAATCGCTCTGAAGGAGGAGGACCGCTGGATCATCAGCCGGCTGAACGAGGCGGCGAGGTACATGACCGACGCCATGGAGAAGTTCGAAATGTCCCTGGCCTGCCAGCGGATCTACGACCTGATCTGGAACGAGTTCTGCGACTGGTACATCGAGATCGCGAAGAAGCGGCTGTCCGGGGACGATGAAGAGGATCAGAAGGTGGTCCGCTTCGTTCTGGTCATGGTCCTGAAAAACCTGCTGGAGCTCCTCCATCCCTTCATGCCTTTCATCACGGAGGAGATCTGGAGCTTTCTGCCCCATTCCGAAGAAGAGAAGAAGGGGCGGAAGAATGGGCTCCTGATCTGCGCCGGCTGGCCGGAATACAGCGAAGGCCGCCACTTCCCGGAGGAAGAGCGGATCTTCGCCGCCGCCATGGAAACCGTCACCGCGGTTCGGAACATCCGCGCGGAAGCCGGGGCGGCCCCGTCCAGGAAGCTGAAGGCGGTTCTGTTCGCGGAGGGGAAGAGCCTGGAGGCCCTGAAGGCAGGGGAGCGTTATATGCTGGACCTGGCGGGCCTGTCCGGGATCGATTTCGTGAAGGATCCCGCGGACGCCCCGGAGGACGCCATGTCGAAGGTGACGGCCGCCGGTCAGGTCTTCGTCCCGCTGGAGGACCTGGTGGACTTCGGTGAAGAAGAGAAGCGGCTGGAGAAGGAAGAGAAACGGCTCCTGGGAGAGGTGAAACGGGTGGACGGAAAGCTGTCCAACCAGGGCTTCGTGGCCAAGGCGCCGGAGAAACTGGTCCAGGCGGAGCGGGAGAAGAAGGTCAAGTATGAAGAGATGCTCCGGATGACCCGTGAGCAGCTCGCCGTCGTCCGCGGACGTCTGGGAAAGGAGCGGTAGGCATGGACAGGGAGATGGATCAGGGCCACCGCTGTGTGATCAGCGATCTGGAGGCACTGCATCCGGACCTGGTCCGGCGCGCCATCTGGTTCCGGATGCGGAAGCTGACGCCGGACCGGCAGGCCGGGATGGATGACTTCTTCAGGAAAGCCAGTCTGGCCAGGGACCTTCGCCGGACGCTGAAGCCGTCGGACCGGTCCTGGTGGTATGAGGTGGTCCCTTCAGACCAGGAAGAGTCCGCGGCGGCGGCCTGCCTGGCGGAGCGGGACGGGCTGTTTTTCCTGGCCGCTCTGGGCGCGTCTCCCGCCTTCCGGGCCAAGCGCCTGGAGAAGACCCTGTTGATGAAGCTCCAGAGCATCGCCAGGGAAGAGGGAGGACAGGCCATCTATCTGTACGCGCTCTCGCCGGATCTGTTCGAGGACCTGGGGGCTGTTTCCCCTGAACAGGGGGATGAGCGGGCGGACGCCTTCCGGTCGATTTTGTCAGTCAATACGGAGGATGGAAAGATCCTGAAGTTCTTCTTATAGCTGATAGAGAAAGGAAGAACATGGATTACGCGAGGCTTCTCCAGTCTATCCTGGATATCGGCCAGGCCATGCTGGAGTGTGGGAGTGAGGTCTCCCGGGCGGAGGACAGCATCTATCGGATGTGTAAATGCTACGGCATGCCCCGGTGCGATGTCTTCGGCCTCCCGAATAACATTCAGGTCACCGTGGAGACGGCGGACGGGCAGATCCTGACCCAGGTCCGCCATGTCCGGGCCGGGGAGAATAATTTCGACCGGCTGGATTACCTGAATGACCTTTCCAGGTATATCGTAAACCATGAACCAGAGCCGGCTGAGATCCGGGAGCGGTTCGAAAAGGTCATGGCCAGGCCCCCGCTGTCCTTCTGGACCCGGATGGTCGCTTCCATGGTGGCGGCGGGCGGATTTACCATCTTCTTCAGCGGGACCATGCGGGACGGGGCAGTGTCCGCGGCGACCGCGGCTCTTTACGTGGCGGTGGTCCGGCTCTTCCTCCATTCGGAGGACAATCCCTTTATCTTTAACTTCATCGCGGCCCTCCTGATGGGGGTCTGTGCGGTGGGGGCGGTTCATTTCGGTCTGGGCGACCGGGCGGGGACCATCATCGTGGGCGACATCATGCTGCTGATCGGCGGCGTGGGCCTGACGAACGGGATGAGGGACCTGCTGAAGACCGACGTGATTTCCGGGACCCTGCGGGTGATCAATGCCCTGATGGGGGCGGCCGCCATCGCCGCGGGGGTGACGGTCGCCATGATGATCGGAGGTCTGCTATGAGTTCCAGTCCCTCGGTTGTGGTCATGCTGATCTCCTCCACGGTGGCCTGCATGGGCTTCGCCCGGCTCCTGAATATTAAGGGGGTCCAGGTCATCTATTCAGGCGTTGGGGCTTTCCTGGCCCTGGCGATCCAGCTTTTCCTCCTGCGGGCGATGGGTAGCAATTTCACGTCCACCCTGATCGCGTCCATGTTCATCCAGGCCTACGCGGAGTGGATGGCCCGTCTCCACCGGGCGCCGGCGACGATCTTCCTGATCTCCAGCATCATGGCCCTGATTCCGGGATACCGGCTTTATATGATGATGTACGGTGCCGCCCGGGGAAACGCGAAACTGGCCGCGGATAACGCCATCATCTGTCTGGCGACGGTCCTGGCCATCGCGCTGGGTTTCATCGCCATGGGCATCGTGAACCGGTATGTCCGCTACGTCATCCAGTACGTGAAATGGGTCCGTCACCGGCATGTCCGCCAGCAGCGGGCGAAGCGGATCAGGATCATCCGGTCCCGGCGGGAGCAGAACCGGTATGACTGGGATGTGGATACGGGAACCGGCATCCGGGAGGATGATCAGGATGATGACAGGGAAACGAACCCGGACGTGGAATGAAACAGGAGAACGGTGAGGGGGCCGACGCAGACTGAGCTTTGCGGCGGCCCTTCCGATTGGCGGGCGCGGCCTGTTTATGGTATAATATTACGCATCTTTCTAACGCAGAAGGGAGAGATCCCGGAAACGGAGGCAGAAGACACATGAAGATCATCGTAGACGGCATGGGAGGCGATTATGCGCCCCAGGCCATCGTGGACGGCGTCGTAGAGGCGTCGGCGGATCTGGGGCCCTCGGACGAACTGGTCCTGGTCGGCCGGGAGG
>CACZTH010000060.1 GCA_902784035.1 uncultured Eubacteriales bacterium | reverse complement strand
TGCCCGCGGCCATGGAGAGATACCACATCGACCGGCTGGCGGACATCGTGGGCTGCGCCCACGGGAAAGGAGACGCCCATGCGTAGAAAACACGACGTCATCATCGCCTGTGATTTCCCCTCCGGCCAGGACGTTTTCCGCTTCCTGGACCGGCTGCCGGGGGAGAAGCCCTTCGTGAAAATCGGCATGGAACTGTATTACGCTGAGGGCCCGGCCGTCGTCCGGGCGCTGAAGGACCGGGGCCTTCCTGTTTTCCTGGACCTGAAGCTCCATGACATCCCCAATACGGTGCGGCGGGCCATGGCCAGCCTCCGGGATCTGGGGGTAGATATGACGAATGTCCACGCGGCGGGCGGGCGGAAGATGATGGCCGCCGGCCTGGAGGGCCTGACCGGCCCGGACGGGACCCGGCCCCTTCTCATCGCCGTCACCCAGCTCACCTCCACCAGCCAGGAGACCATGAACGAAGAGCTTCGGATCCCCGGCCTCGTCCAGGATACCGTGACCGCCTACGCGGAGAACGCGAAGGCAGCGGGACTGGACGGCGTGGTGTCCTCGCCCCTGGAGGCGGGCATGATCCACGCGGCCTGCGGCGAAGGTTTCCTGACCGTCACCCCGGGCGTCCGTTTCGCCGGCAGCGCCCAGGACGACCAGACCCGGGTCACCACCCCGGCGAAGGCCAGGGCGCTGGGCTCCGACTTCATCGTGGTGGGCAGGCCCATCACCCAGGCGGATGACCCGCTGGCGGCGTACCGGCGCTGCTGCCGGGACTTCCTGGGGACCGAGCGGCCTTCCGACCCATCCGACCCGTCTGACGCGTCCGGCTCTGCCGGCTCGTCCGGATCGTCCGGCGCGTCCGGCTCTGCCGTCGAATAACGTCGATGAATCGGCGGCCTCGTCACACTCGCGGCCGCCGAATAATGACTAGCTTACTTCCTCTCCCGGCCGGCCGCCGGGCAAACAGAAAGGAGACTCCATGACATCCAAGTTCGACATCGCCGAAGGCCTGCTCTCCATCGGCGCCGTTTTCCTCCGCCCGGACCAGCCGTTCACCTGGGCCAGCGGCATTAAGAGCCCCATTTACTGCGACAACCGGCTGACGCTCACAGCGCCGGAAGTCCGGACGAAAGTGGAAGAGGGGCTGGCTGACCTGATCCGGGAATACTACCCGGAGACAGAGGTCCTGATGGGGACCTCCACCGCCGGTATCCCCCACGCGGCCATCACGGCCCACCTCCTGGGCCTGCCGTGCGGCTACGTGCGGGGGGCTAAGAAGGACCACGGCAGGACCAACCAGATCGAGGGGAAGCTGGTGCCCGGTGAGAAGACCGTGGTCGTGGAGGACCTGATCTCCACAGCCGGCTCCTGCTGCGACACCGTGGAGGTCCTTAGGGCCGCGGGAGCGGACGTGCTGGGCATCGTGAGCATCTTCACCTACGGGATGAAAAAGAGCGCCGAGCGTCTGGCCGCCCACCAGGTGAAGAACGTCAGCCTGTCTGACCTGGATACCCTGGTGGAGGCCGCCGTGCGGACCGGCCGGATCCGGGAGGAAGACGCCCGCCGGATCCTCCGCTTCCGGGACGACCCCACGGACGCCAGCTGGATGAAATAAGATGAAGACGGCGGGACCGGCCGCCGGGCGCGCCCCCGCGCCGCGGTCCGGGACCGCCTTTCTGCGAGCATAGGAGGCAAACACAGCATGAACGAGATCCGTAACCTGATCAACATCACCGATCTCTCCACCGAGGAGATCGAACACCTGGTGACGGTCGCCGATGACATCATGGCCCACCCCGAGGCCTACCAGGACATGTGCGCCCATAAGAAGCTGGCCACGCTCTTCTTCGAGCCCAGCACCCGGACCCGGCTCAGCTTCACCGCGGCCATGATGGACCTGGGCGGGAATGTCCTGGGCTTCGCCGACGCCAATTCCAGCTCCGCTACGAAGGGCGAAAGCGTGGCCGACACCGTGACCATGGCCGGCTGCTACGCCGACATCATCGCCATGCGGCATCCGAAGGAGGGCGCCCCTGTGGTCGCCGCCAGAAGGACCACCGTTCCCATCATCAACGCGGGTGACGGCGGCCATTTCCACCCGACCCAGACCCTGACCGACCTGCTGACCATCCACCGGAAGAAGAGCCGCTTCAGTCATCTGACCATCGGCCTCTGCGGAGACCTCATGTTCGGCCGCACCGTCCACTCCCTGATCGAGGCCATGTCCCGTTATGAGGATGTTCACTTCATCCTGATCTCCCCACCCGAGCTCCGTCTGCCCGATTACATGAAGGAAATGATGGACCAGAAGGGCGTCCTGTGGGAGGAGTGCGAGAAGCTGGAGGACGCCATCCCCAAGCTGGACATCCTCTACATGACCCGTGTCCAGAAGGAGCGTTTCTTCAACGAAGCCGACTACATCCGTCTGAAGGACAGCTATATCCTGACCCGGAAGAAGCTGGGGCCCGCCAAGGCCGATATGATCATCATGCACCCCCTGCCCCGGGTCAACGAGATCCAGGTCGAGGTGGACGACGACCCCCGGGCCTGCTACTTCTACCAGGCCCTCTGCGGGAAATACATCCGCATGGCCCTGATCCTGTATCTGCTGGGACTGAAATAAGGAGGAACCATGAATATCGACGGCATCAACAACGGCATCGTCCTGGACCACATCTCGGCGGGGAAGGGCATGCGCATCTATGAGCTCATGAAACTGGACAGGCTGGACTGCATGGTGGCCATCATCCAGAACGCCAGCTCGACGAAATTCGGAAAAAAAGACATCATTAAGGTCGACGGCACCGGCTTCAAGCTGGACCTGGACATGCTGGGCTACATCGACCAGCACATCACCGTGGACACCATCGAGAACGGAAGACTGGTGAAAAAGCAGCATGTGGATCTGCCCGAGGAACTGACGAACGTCATCCGCTGCCACAACCCCCGCTGCATCACCAGCGTCGAGCAGGGCATCGACCAGAAATTCCGCCTGTCCAACCGGCAGAAGAAGACCTACCGCTGTGTCTACTGCGACACAGAATACCGCGAGAAAGAGGACTGACCCCGTGCCCCGCGCCCTCAGGAAGGACGAAAATCCCCCTCGTCACCCGACCGGAAGCCTGACCACCCCCTCCGGGGAAACCATTTCCTACACCATCTACCGGTCCCGCCGCCGGACCTTCGCCATCATGGTCCGGCCCAGCGGCGAGGTCCTGGTCCGGGCCCCCCAGCGAGCGTCCGAATGGCGGATTCAGTCCTTCGCGGAGGCCCACGCCGCCTGGCTGGAGACCGCCCTGGCGAAGGCCGCCGCCCGGAAAACCGTAAGTGACGGCCTCCCGCCCATCACAGCGGACGACCTGAAACAGCTGAAGAAATCCGCCCGCCAGATCCTTCCCGCCCGGGTCGCCCATCAGGCCGCCCGGATGGGAGTCACCTACGGCAAGCTCTCCTTCCGCGCCCAGCGGACCCGGTGGGGGAGCTGCTCCTCCGTCGGCAATCTGAGCTTCAACATCCTTCTTCTCCTGGCTCCGAAGGAGGTCCTGGACTACGTCATTATCCATGAGCTCTGCCACCGCCGCCACATGGACCATTCACCCGCTTTCTGGCGGGAGGTCGAGCGCTACTGCCCCGATTGGCGGACCTCCTACGCCTGGCTGAAGGAGCAGGGGCCCTACCTGATCGACCGGATGGAACGCGGGCGAAACTGACTTTTTTCATTCATAATAATACCCCCAGACAGAGACACCATTCCGTGTCCCGCCTGGGGGTATCTTTCCATGCCCCCTTCTCAGGGGCTCTTTCTCATCCTGACTGAAGCAGGGCCTGCCTCATTTCCCGCCGCGCGGGATCCCGTCTCCGATGATCAGAAACCCAGATCGTCGTTCACCAGGATGACGTGGATCCGGTCGGCGAACTTGGAATAGCGGGTGATCAGGAACTGGCAGCAGATGGTGGCCGGGCTCTTACAGTCGGCGCAGGAGCCGGTCAGACGACATGGGGTGTCGCCGGTGCCGACGAAACGCTGGTTATTGATGGTGGCGGCTTCGTTCCGGGCCCTGGCCACGGCGGAGTCCACGTCGCGGCAGACCTTATTCATGCCGACGATGAAGAGCACGTGCTTGGGGCCGAAGGCGATGGCGGCCACCCGGTTGGCGTTTCCGTCGATGTTGACCAGGATGCCGTCCTCTGTGATGGCGTTGGCGCTGGCCAGGAACCAGTCGGAGCCGGACAGAATCTTATAGTAGATCTGGAGCTGCTCTTCGAAGGGCTTGCCGTCCCGGTCGAAGACCGTATAATTGCCGTTCTTCACGGCGTCCTTCAGGCCGATCTCATCGATGGATACAGACCCGCCCCAGCCGCAGCTGGATCCCTCCGGGATCAGGTCCAGGGCCAGTTTCAGGGCCTCCTCCTTCGAAGCGGCGTAATAGGCCTTCATGTTGCGGGACTCCAGGCCCTTCATGACCTTCTTAGCCAGGAACTCGTTCCTCCTGTTTCTGTTAGCTTCCATATTCGACTCCTTTCAATGGTTTTCGACGAGACGGAGCGGGCTTACTTGACCACCAGCTCGTCGCCGCGCTTGAAGACCGCGCCGTCCATGGCGGACTTCACCAGCTTGGAGTAGCGCTCCAGGTAGGTGCCCTCCTGGTAGGGCGGCTTGGGGGGCTGCCAGTTCTTCCGGCGCTCCTCCAGGACCTCATCGGGCACATCCAGGTGGAGGGTGCAGGCCTCGATGTCGATGTCGATCATGTCACCATCCTCGATCAGGGCGATGATGCCGCCGTCAGCGGCTTCCGGAGAGATATGGCCGACCGCCGCGCCTCTGGAAGCGCCGGAGAAACGACCGTCCGTGATCAGGGCCACCTTATCGTCCAGACCCATGCCGACGATGGCAGCGGTCGGGGACAGCATCTCACGCATGCCGGGGCCGCCCTTCGGGCCTTCATACCGGATGACCACGACCTCGCCGGGCTTGATCTCGCCGTTATAGATGGCCTTCACCGCGGGCTCCTCCTGATCGAAGACGTGAGCCGGGCCTCTGTGCTGCATCATCTCAGGCAGGACGCCGCCGCGCTTGCAGACCGCGCCGTTCGGGGCGACATTCCCGTGCATGATGCAGAGGCCGCCGTTCTCGGAGAAGGGGTTCTCCTTCGGGCGGATGACGTTCGTATTGATAATCTCGGCGTCCGCCACGTTCTCGCTCATCATCTTCCCGGTGATGGTCATGGTGTCTTCCAGCCAGCCGTACTCGTTCAGCTCCTTCATCAGGGCCTTAATTCCGCCGGCGTTATAAAGGTCCTCCGGGTAATCGGTCGGGGAGGAGGGGGCGATCTTCACCAGCTGCGGGGTGGCTTCGGAGATCTTCGTAACTTCGTCGAAGTCGAATTTAATCCCGGCCTCGTGACAGATGGCGGGCAGGTGGATCATGGAGTTGGAGGAGCCGCCGATGGCCATATCGACGACCAGAGCGTTATGAATGGCCTTCTCGTTCACGATGTCTCTGGGCCGGATGTTCTGCTTGACCAGCTCGACGGCCCGCATGCCGGTCCGCTTGGCCAGGGCGACACGGGCGCCGGTGACCGCTGGGACGTCAGAGCCCGGCAGCATCATGCCCATGGCCTCGGTCAGGTAGTCCATGGTATTGGCGGTGCCCAGCTCATTGCAGGCGCCGCAGCCCGGCATGGCGCACTGCTCGAAGTCGTCCATTTCCTTCTGGGTCATGAGACCTCTCTTCAGCTTGCCCTGGCTCTCGATCAGCTCGATGAAGCTGGTCTTCTTCCCATGGAAGCAGCCGGTCTCCATGGTGCCGCCGGTGATGGAGATGGCCGGCACATTCAGACGGAGGGCCGCCATCAGCATGCCCGGGGTGATCTTATCGCAGTTGCTCAGCATGACCATGCCGTCATAGGCATGGGCCAGCATCATGGCTTCCACAGAATCCGCGATCAGCTCCCGGCTGGCCAGCGGATAATGCATGCCGAAATGTCCCATGGCCATGCCGTCGCAGATGGCGATGGAAGGGAACTCGATGGGGGTGCCGCCGGCCTGGAGGATGCCCTCCTTCACGGCCTGCGCCAGCGTATCCAGGTGACGGTGGCCGGGCAGAACCTCACTGTGCGCGTTCACAACAGCGATGATCGGCTTGTCCAGCTCTTCGGGCAGCACGCCCATGGCATAGTAGAGGGCGCGGTGAGTAGAACGGTCGATACCTTTCACGACCTGGTCGCTTCTTTTCGTCATTCGTTTCCTTCCCTTTCAGGCGGTCAGCCCCGCCCTTCCCGCCGAAGCGGGCGTAAGCATATTCTTGTATGTTCTTTTATTATGGCATATCCCCCCGGATTATTCAAGGCAAAGGCAGCCACCGCAAACGTTCGAATTTCAACGTTTTCTCTATCTGTCCAATTCGTCGCACGACGACAGGACCGCCTTGTGCGGGCGCAGGGACAGGCCTCCTTCGTCGCCTGGGCATCCCGGTTCAGGCGGCTGCCTCATACGGGCGCAGGGACAGGCGCAGGCCGCTGGCGGAAAGGGGCTTCGCCCGGCCCGGCATTTTCGGACGAAAAAAGGCTCTTCGGGCGTACCTGTGGGTAAAATCCGTGGCAGAAATGCCCGTTAAGCCCCTCCATTGTTAGTTTTCTGGCTCCGC
>CACZTH010000059.1 GCA_902784035.1 uncultured Eubacteriales bacterium | reverse complement strand
TCCGCCTCCCCGGGCGTGACCCTGACCCCGTTCAGTTATCATCGCTTCCCCCGCCCCGCCGGGCAGGATCAACGGTTTATTATACCCCACAGGTCCCAGAAGTTCAACGCCGCGGATGACGGCCCATGTAAAGAGATGAAGGCCCATGTGAAGAGATGGTAATATTCAGCCCGGGCCGCAGAAACGCGGACCGGGCTGCTTTCCCGTCGATTCTCTCCTATTTCAGCTTCACCGCCGTCCCGTAGACCAGCGCCTCCGCTGCCCCCTGCATGAGGGAGGCGGAGGAATACCGGACACAGATGATGGCGTCCGCCCCCATCGCCTCCGCCGCCTGGATCATCCGGTCTGTGGAGATCTTCCTGGCGTCCGTCATGAGCTCCGTGTATTTCTTCACTTCGCCGCCCACCAGGTTCTTCAGGCCCGCGCCGATGTCCCGGATCGCGTTCACCGTCTGGACGGTGGTGCCAGTGACCAGGCCCAGCGTTTCGAATTCCCTTCCCGGGATCGCCTCCGTCGTCGTAATCAGCATCTTTCTGCCTCCGTTCTGTCTTACAAAACACGAAAAAACTCTTCCCTGAGCCTTTATTCCTCACATCCTGATCAGATCATAGGCCCGAGTGCCGAGGCCGATCTTCTCCGCGTGCTCCAGAGTCTCCTTCCAGGCGACATTCGGATTGCTGTCCTTGAAGTGCTCATGGTAATGATGCCAGCCAGGCTTGGCCAGGTTGTCTCCCAGCTGAGAATCCCGGATGGGGGTCTGCTGCTCACAAAGATCCACGCAGGCCTGGTCCAGGGCCACAGGATCGAAGGAGGCCAGCATCCCCACGTCGGGCAGGATGGGCGCGTCGTTCTCTCCGTGGCAGTCACAGTTCGGGGACACGTCCTGGATCAGGCTGATGTGAAAGCAGGGCCGCCCGTCGCAGACCGCCTGAGTGTACTCCGCCATCTTACAGCCCAGAAGCTGGGGCGCGTTCCAATTGTCGTTCTCGATGGCGTCGAAGGCGCAGGCCCCGATGCAGCGGCCGCAGCCCCTGCAGATGTCCTGGTCGATGTGAGCGGTCCCGTTCGCGTAGTCGATGGCGTCAGACCCGCACTCCCTCGCGCAGCGATGACACTTCCGGCACTTCTCCTCGATCACATGGGGCTTGCCCTCATTATGCTGCTGCATCTTTCCGGCCCGGCTGCCGCAGCCCATGCCGATGTTTTTGATCGTGCCGCCGAAGCCCGCCTGCTCATGGCCCTTGAAATGGGTCAGGGAGATCAGAATGTCGGCGTCCATCACGGCGGACCCGATGAGGGCGGTCTTCAGGTACTCCCCGTTCCGGATGGGGACCTCCCGCTCCTCGGTCCCCCGGAGGCCGTCGCCGATGATCACGTGGCAGCCGGTGGTGATGGTGTTGAAACCATTCAGTTCGGCGCAGGTCAGGTGATCGAGGGCATTCTTCCGGCTGCCGGGATACAGGGTGTTGCAGTCGGTCAGAAACGGCGCGCCGCCCTGCTCCTTCACGATGTCCGCCACGGCCTTCGCGTAATTCGGCCGGAGGAAGGCCAGGTTGCCCAGCTCGCCGAAATGCATCTTAATGGCTACGAACTTCCCGTCCATATCGATGTCTCCGATGCCCGCCCGGCGGATCAGCCGCTGAAGTTTCTCCGGCAGACTCACGCCGATCCTGGTCCTGAAGTCTGTGAAATAGACCTTCGCTTTCTCTGTCATGGCACGCTTCCTTCCTGCCGCCTCCCGCGGCGGTACATCCGGCCCGCCGGCCGCATCTCTTTCTCTCTTTGACAAAGACCGCCCCGACACTCGTTCCCTCAGAACGAACCTGCCCGATCCCGGCCGCCGTTCTATGCCTGCTCGAACCAGTCCAGGGCCAGCTGCCCCACCTTCGCCGGGGTCTCCGGATGGCTGCAGAGGGAATGGCCCTCCCCGGGGATCATGGTGAAGGGGATCCCGAAGGCCTCCGCGAAGGCCTTCGCGTGGGCAGGCGGGACCTCCGGATCCTGGTCCCCATGGGCCATGGCGATGGGGACGTCGGGCAGCGCTTCCCGATAGAGGGTCAGAAGGTCATAGGCCGGATCCATCAGTTCCTCGAGGAAGCCCTTCACGAACCGGAGCGGCGCGTCCGCCCCCAGGTCCACCTCCAGGTAGCCGCGGGCGTCCAGGGCAGCCTGGGCCTTCGGGTCCACCTGAGCCCCCGGTCCGCCGGTGATCATCTCCGGGAAGATCACGGCGCCGCTCCGGAAGAAGGCCCGCCGGCCCAGATGGGGCCGGGTCCGGACGTAGAGACCGGTGATATAGGCGCCGTAGCTGGACCCGAAGTAGACCAGATCAGCCTCCGGGAACCGGTCCCGGGCGTACCGCTCGACCGCCGCCAGGCTGTCCAGGGAAGGCGCTACGCGGATGTCCTCCTCGGCCGCCTCCGCCCCGCCCATGCCAGGCTGGTCATAGAGGACGGCCCCCAGGCCGGCCTGATTGAAGAAGAGCCGGTAGTACTCAGAGCTCGCGGCTTCCTTCGAGCTGCCCATGCCGTGGACGATCAGCACGACCCTCTGAACCGCGGCCGGGCGGCCGTCCTCATCCGCCGGCAGGCTGACCAGGACCGGGATCCGGCCGCCGTCCGCCCGGGGCAGGACCAGGCTTTCCCGGACCGTCCGCAGGGCTGTTTTTTTCATTTCTTCCATACAATTCGGGTCCATGTCAGGCTCCTTTCCTGTCATTCCGCCGGGGAGAAAAACTCGATGATTCGATGGATGGCGATATCCATCAGCTTCTGGTTTCGAAAGGGGTGGTCCGCACCCTCCACCGGAACGAACTCGATGACGTTGCTCTCGCAGAAATCGATGGAGTCCTGGATGGGAACCATCTGGTCCTTCGTTCCGTGTATAACCAGCATGTCGTCTGCCCAGTCGAAGTACTCATACTTCCGGACATCTCTCCGGGCCAGGTCATCGAAAAGGCTTCCATCCACCTTCATCTTCCGTTCGTAGCCGATCTGGACCTCTTTCCCCTTCTCCAGCTTGTCCCGGTCCGAGTCGGTCAGGTAGTTCTCCAGAAGGTCACGCATGCGGATGCCCGGGGCCCGGAGGGCGACCCGGCGGAAGGGGTTTCCGGCCTCCGCCATGTAGGTCAGGGTCAGGTAGCCGCCGAAGCTCACAGAATAGTTATAGATCTCTTCCGCCCGCAGCTCGTCTTTCGCGTACTTCACCACCAGGCCCAGGTAGTCCACGCAGTCCGGCAGGGTCAGCTTCTTCCGCCCGTCCTGGCCATGGCAGGGCCAGTCGAAGGCCACCACCGCGTCGTCACTGTGCTTCGCCAGCTCCTTCTCCGCGAACCGGGTGATGTTGGCCACGTCCTTCGTGCTGCCGAAGCCGTGGGTGCAGAGGACCACACGGCGGAAGGTCCGGCCGTTCCCCGACGTCAGGATCCGGCAGCGGACCGAGTCCCCCTCCTCATTGATCTCGAAATGCTTCTCCTTCATCTACGCTCTTCCCCTTTTCCGTCATCTGATTTTCATTATATCAGATTCCGCGGTCTCCTGGGCCCCTATTCCGGGCGGAGACGCCTTCGGCCGCCTTCCCTTTTTCTTTTTCACGAAAAAAGAGGCGCTTCGCGCCCCCTTTCCGTTCTTCAGGCCAGGACCCGCGGACCTACAGGCCCAGCAGGTACTTCCCGTAATTGGTCTTCTCCATGGCCTTCCCCAGGAAATGCAGCTGATCCCGGTTGATGAAGCCCTGCTCGTAGGCGGCTTCCTCGATACAGCCCACGTAGACCCCGCTCCGCTGGAGGGCGAAGACCATCTGGGCCGCCATCAGCACATCATCGGCGGTCCCCGCGTCCAGCCAGGTGACCCCCCGCTCCAGGGGAACGACCTTCAGCTGGCCCCTGCGCAGGTATTCCCGATTGACATCCGTGATCTCATACTCGCCCCGGGCAGAGGGCCGGAGATGTTTCGCGATGTCCACCACCTGCCGGTCATAGTAATAAAGGCCAGGGATGATGTAGTGGGACTTGGGAACCTGGGGCTTCTCTTCGATGGAAACGGCCCGCCCGTTTTCATCGAAGGAGACCACTCCGAAGGGCCGGGGATCCTGGACATAATAGCCGAAGACCGTGGCGCCCTCCTGCGGAGGCTGGATCGAGAGAGGGTCTCCGTCCGCCCTTTTCGCGTCGAAGATATTGTCCCCCAGGATCAGGGCCACCCCGTCGTCATCGATGAAATCCGCCCCTATGACCAGGGCGTCGGCGATGCCCCGGGGGACCTTCTGGATCTGGTATTCGATGTGGACGCCGATCCGGTGCCCGTCGCCCAGGAGGTTCTGGAAGGCGCTCTGGCCGTCTTCGGGGATGATGATCAGGATGTCCCGGATCCCGGCCCGGATCAGGGTGGTCAGGGGATAGTATATGAGCGGCTTGTCATAAACCGGAAGCAGGGGCTTGCAGACCGGCCGGGTCATGGGATAAAGCCGGCTCCCCCTGCCCGCGGCGAGAATGATCCCCTTCATTTCACGTACCCCTTTCCGGCCCGCTGGGCCTTCTGCATTTCCAGGGCCCAGTAGATCTGGACCAGGTGACGGCTGGTGTTTCGGAGGCTCCTGCGCTCCGCGGTAGCCCGGCTGGCCCGGGCGAGAGAAGGCGCCTCGCCCGACAGAATGGCCTTCGTCCTCTCCTCGAAGCCATCCAGATCAGACGCCATATAGACGTTCCGCCCATCCTGGAGCCAGCCCTCATAGACCGGGATGTCCCGAACCAGGAGCGGAATCCCGCAGGCCAGTGCCTCCAGGACCACGATCCCCTCCGTCTCTTCATGGCTCATGAAGCAGAAGAGGTCGGCCCCGCAGTAGGCGTCCCGCAGCTGGTCCTGGTCCACGAAGCCCGGGAAGGTCAGGTTGGCCGGCGCCTTCCGGACAGCCTCCGCTACCTCGGCGGGCACCAGGCTCAGGTCCGTGTGACCGAACCAGAAGAAGCGGACCTCCGGCAGCCGGCGGGCCAGTTCGATGAATTCCAGGATCCCCTTCCGCTCGATCTGGAGGCCCACAGAGATGACGGCCTTCTGGCCGGGAGCGAGCCCGTATTTCGCGCGGAAAGCCGCCCGGCGGGATGAAGAGGGGGAGAACTTCTCCGTATCAACCCCATTGGACAGGGCGAAGATGGGCTTCCGGATCCCATAGCTCTCCAGGAGCCTTTTCGAATAGTCGGTCGGCGTGATGATTCCGTCGCCCATAGAGTAGCAGAGCTTGATCCAGCGTTTGAAGAGGGGCGCGGCCAGGTTCGAGAAGCGGAAGGAGTTCCGGAAATCCTCCATGGTGGAATGACCGTAGTAGATCACGGTCTGTCCCCGAAGCCGGGCCAGGATGGCGGCGAAGAAAGAATCCGGGAAGACGGTGTTGAAATGGACCAGGTCTACATCGGGCTCATTCCGTTCGGTCACCTCCAGATCTGCGTCCCGGAGCATGGCCGCCTGATGGTGGATGGCCTGTCCGACCCCGCTTCTTTCAACAAGCTTCAGTGAACCGGTATACAGTCTTACTTTCATGTTTCTCCTTACTCTTTCAGGCCGCCCGCGCAGCCCTTCTCCTCCTCAGAACCCTCTGATAGGCCTCCTCGACGCGCCGGGCGAAACCCAGGGAGGAAAATTCCTCGAAGGCCGCCCTCCGGGCCGCCGCCGCCATCCGCTTCCGCCCGGGCTCATCCGAGAGGAGCGCGCGGAGCTGCTCATGAAAGGCTTTCGGCCCATCGAAGGTGAAGCCGGTCACCCCCGGCCGGACCACGCCCCGCAGACAGGGATCCTCCTGACAAAGGAGGGGCAGACCGGCGGCCAGCGCCTCGATGTAGGTCAGCCCCTGGGTCTCACTCCGGGAGCAGCTGACGAAGGCGTCCCCCAGGCCATACCAGCCGGCCACCTCTTCCGGCCGGACCATGCCGCAGAAGATGACCCGGTTCCCCAGGCACAGCTCACCGGCCAATTCTTCCAGCTTCTGCCGGTAGGGGCCGTCCCCCACCAGGAGCAGGCGGAGCCCATCGTCCTCCTCCGCCGCAAGCAGCCGGAGCAGCTCATCGATGTTCTTCTCCTTCGCCAGCCTGCCCAGATAGACCAGGACCCGGTCAGAGGGCGCCAGGCCCAGGGCTTCCCGCCTGGCCGCCCGCTCCGCCCCGGACAGCGGTTCCCGGTACCTGTCCAGCTCCAGCCCGGTCGGGATGACCTCGACCGGGGTATGGACGCCGTAGCGGGCCAGGATCCGGCGGATCTTCATCGTGGGGACGATGACCTCGTCGGTCCGCTTCAGGACTGCCCGGGTGAAGGCCGTCGCCATGAACTTCCCGAACCTGGCCGGCCGGAGGACATAATCGGTATAATCCTCATACAGGGTATGGTAGGTGTGGATCAGAGGACAGTCCGCCAGGAGCGCGATCCGCCGGGCCACATAGAAGGTAGAGAACTCACACTGGCTGTGGATGATGTCCGGCCCCCATTCCAGCAGGTCATGGATGCAGGGGGAGGCCGAAGCCAGCTTCAGCCTGGCCTCCGGGTAGATCTTTCCCACCCCGATCGAGCCGATATAGGTCACATTTCCTTCCGTATAGGAATGCCGGCTGCAGGACAGAGTCAGGATCCGGACCTCATGGCCCAGCTTGGAAAGACCGTCCGCCAGACTCAGAACCGAGGTCACGACACCGTTGACCGCCGGTTTATACCAGTCCGTGGTGATAAGCACTTTCACGGAGATTCACCTCCTGTGGATAGAATTCAGAAAAGGAAACGGCCGCGCGGTCCAGGCAGGACGCCAGCAGGCTTCCGCAGACCCGGATGATGAACCGGCAGTCTGTCTCCATGCCGCGTTCCGCCCGGGCGTAGGCCCGGTGGGCCCGGTTGTAGTAGACTGCCAATAGACCGGGCGCGTCCCGGGCCAGCAGGAACCGGTCATCCGCCAGAGCCGCTCTGAAGCGCCGATGGAGCTCCGCCTCATAGACCCGGTGAGCCCGGATCCCCGCCTCCCAGAAATCATTATGAGGCCAGGTGAAGGCGTCCGCCGCGTAGTGGAGCATCTTGCCCAGCCGGAAGAAATCCACCGCCGTGCGGAGGCCGTCCCGCTGGACGCCCAGCAGGCTCCGCTCCATCACCCTTAAGGAATTCTCGAAATTATGCCCGCAGATCCGCCGCCGGGAACGGGCGCCCCTCAGGTAAGTCAGCACATTCCAGTCCGGCGCCGCGCAGCCCAGCAGAAAAGCCAGGCGGTGCTCCGCCAGCGGCCAGTTTCCAGACCGGTCCGCCAGGACCAGGCCCAGAGCCAGATGATCTTTCGTCTGCATCCTACGATCCTCCATTCCTTCGAACTGTCAGATGTAGGATACCTCCC
>CACZTH010000058.1 GCA_902784035.1 uncultured Eubacteriales bacterium | reverse complement strand
CTCCCGGTTCAGCTGGAGCAGGACATGATACTTCTCGAATTCGTGCCGGAAATAGCCGGGCGTGTGGCAGCAGACCACCTCGATAGAACTGATCATCAGGATCAGCATCAGACAAAGGGCAAGCAGGCAGGCGGCCAGGGACCGAACCAGCCTGCGGGCAGTTCTCATCTCGTTTCCTCCCGGATCTGGTCGATGCCCCTGTTCGCCAGTGCGTCGGCCCGGTTGTTCATCTCCGTGACGAAAAGAAAATCCTCATAGCTGAAGCCGGCGCCGTTCCAGGCGACGAATTTCGTATAGAGCTTACGCAGGGCCGGCTCGCTGGATTTTCCGATGCTGACATGCCCCTTCACCCGGAAGAAGCTGACCTCGTGCTGACGGACCAGGGCGAGGAGCTCCTGCCAGAGGTCCTGGTTCTCCACCGGGTCTTTTTTCGCGTTCTTCCAGCCATTCCGCTCCCAGGAGACGTACCAGCGGTTCCGGAAGCAGTTCATCACGTAGGAACTGTCCGAGAAGACCTGGACCTGGAGGCCGGGCCGGTTCAGGGCCTGGAAGGCGCGGATCACCGCGGTCAGCTCCATCCGGTTGTTCGTGGTGTTTGCCTGGCCGCCGAAAAGCTCCTTCTCGTGGCCGGCAAAGTAGAGCACGGCGCCCCAGCCGCCCACATTGGTCCGGCTTTGGTTGCCGGAGCAGGCGCCGTCCGTATAGAGGCGCACGATCGTGTCCTGATAGATTTTTTTGTCCATGAAGGCCCTCCTCCCTGATATTATGCGGTATCGGGGGAAAAAGGTAAAGATTTTGACGGGGTCCCGACGGTATAATATAATTATAGTTCAGGCGGCGAAAACCGTCGGAAAGGAACTGCGAAACGCATGAAGGGGCTTGAATTCATTTCGTTCGCCAGTGGGAGCTCGGGGAACAGTTACATGGTTCGTACGGACGCGGCGTCGATTATCGTCGACTGCGGCATCGCGGGCCGGCGGATCCTGTCAGCCGCCGCGGACAGCGGCAGACCGGCGGAGGAGGCCGACGCCATCCTGATCACCCACGAGCACACGGATCACATCAAGAGCGTTCGGATGATGGGCCGCCGCTGCCGCCGCGCGGTGGTGATGGGGACGAAGGCGACCCTGGCGTGCGTTCAGGACCTCCTGCCGGAGGGCCGCGCCCGGTCCATTGACCGGAACGAGACCTTCGAAGTGGGAGATATTCATGTGACGGCCTTCCCTGTTTCCCACGACGCGGCGGATCCCGTCGGTTATACCTTCGAGGCAGGCGGCCGCAAGCTGGCCCTCCTCACTGACTCGGGATACGTCAGCCAGGACATGTACAGTCATCTTATGGACGCGGACGCTCTCATTCTGGAGGCCAACCATGAGGTGAATGTCCTGAAGGTAGGCCCCTACCCCTATGCCCTCAAGCAGCGGATCCTGGGCAAGCAGGGCCATCTGTCGAACGAGGCCGCCGGCAGCGTTCTTACCCAGGTCCTCCGCGTCGAAAGAGGCCGAAAAAAGCCGCAGGTTCTCCTGGCACACCTTTCCCACGAGAACAATACCCCGGAGCAGGCCCTTCTCACGGTCCGAAATGTCCTTTTCGAGGAGACGTACATGGTTGGCCAGGATCTGGAACTGGCGGTCGCTTCCCGGACGGAGCCCTCGCCGGTTTTCAGGGTGGAATAGCCGGCCGGGCGCCGGGCGGCGTCCGCGGGCAGTAATACGCGGGCAGTAATCCGCGGGCAACCTGTTCAGGCGGCGGCCGCGGGCGTCAGAGCGTGCGCCGGGAGCGGTTTAGTCGCCGCATGGAGGGACTGTGAACGTCACCATCGTCTGTATCGGAAAACTGAAGGAAAAGTACTGGCGGGACGCTGTCAGCGAGTACATGAAGCGGCTGAAGGGATACTGCGCGCCGAAAATCATCGAGCTGAAGGAGGCCCGGCTGCCCCAGAGCGCCGGGACGGCGGAGGAGCAGGCGGTGAAGGAAGCGGAGGGCCGGGAGATCCTGGGGAAGATCGCGCCCCACCAGTTCGTCATCAGCCTGGAGATCCAGGGGAAGAAGGTGTCGTCCCCGGCCTTCGCGGAGAAGATCCGGGGGCTGGCTCTGGATGGGCGAAGCGATCTGGTCTTCGTCATCGGCGGCAGCCTGGGCCTTTCGCCCGCCGTCAGTCAGCGGGCCGACTGGAAACTGTCGTTTTCCGACATGACCTTCCCCCACCAGCTAATGCGGGTCATCCTCCTGGAACAGGTCTACCGGGCCTTCAAGATCATCCACAATGAGCCCTATCATAAGTAGGCACGCGGGAAAGAAACGAAATTCATTCGTAAGATCAATAGAAACGCCCTCGGGTCGATCGAAAGGGGTAGCATACCAGATCGTACCGGGGGCGCTCGTTTTTCGTCCTGAAGAGGATCGTGTCAGGGCGCGGCTTTTCGAGAAAAAAGGCCAGAGGTTTCAGTTTTTAAATACCGAGAATTTCTTCGCGGCGTTCAGGTAGCGCATCAGGACGCCGATGTTGGCGTAATAGTAATGGAAGCGGTCGACGGTCTTCAGTTCTACCAGGCCGGATTTCACCAGCTTCTTCATGTGCTGGGAGATGGTGGACTGGGCATAATCGAAGGCCTCGACCAGGTCCTTCGTGCAGACGGTCTCCATGCTCCGGTTTTTCTGCATGATGTAGCGGAAGAGCTGGAGACGTACGGGGTGGGCCAGGGCGTCGGAAATCGTCGCGATCAGTTCGTAATCGATGTCGCTTTCGTCATCAAAATATTTATCTCGCCGGATCCTCATCGGTCTGAGCGTGTTCCTTTCTATCCATAAGGCGTTGGCGTCTGTGGCGTGCCGCCGGGTTGTGTCAGATTTCACCGTACCGCCGGTTCGTGTCAGATTTCACCGTGCCGCCGGGTCAGGCCTATTTCGCGCGGAGCTGGGTCAGGCCGGTGGTGTCGAGATCCTTTCGGATGGCCAGACACTCGTGGAGCATGCCGGCGATCATCCGGCAGCCGCCCCGCTCTTCCGCCTCTATGTTCAGGGGCATGATGGGGTCATGGAGAGATTTTCGAAGCAGGAACCAGCCGTTCAGACACCCGGAGAAGGCAACCCGGATGCCCTCGTAGTTCGGCTTCACCAGGTGGATCTGGATGCCCTTCGCGCCGGGAGCGCCTGAATTGGCGGCGCAGACCGAGTTGCAGTAAGACTGAGCGCTCTCACGGATCCATTTGTTCACGTAATCGAGGATTTCGTCGCCCGCGGCACGATAGTCCGCCGCCAGGATGGGCATACGAATTTCGACGGCCTCGGCGGGTTCCTTCAGGTCGGCGGTGACGGAGGAGATGCCCTTCCATTCCCTGTGGAGGAGGGCGGTCTTCACCACGATGCGGGCTGCCAGGAAGGCGCCGTCGTCCAGGAAATAATTGTCCTTATAGGCGGCGTGGCCGGAGGTCTCGATGGCCAGCTGACAGTCGGTTCCGGCGGCGTTCAGAGCCTGCCCTTTATTAATCACATTCCGGTAGCCACGCATATAGCGGAGATGATGGAGGCCCAGCTTCCCTTCCAGGAAATCCGTGAGCTCGTTCGACGTGATGCTGTCGGTGACGATGGTGGTGCCGGGGTGGTCGTCCGCGATCAAGGCGGCGGCCAGCGCGACGATCCCGTTCCGGTTGATCTCGCGGCCCTGCTCGTCCACGGCGGAGGACCGGTCCACGTCGGTGTCGAAGATCAGGCCCAGGTCACAGCCGGCGGCCTTCACCCGGCAGGTCAGGGACTCGATGGCCTCCTGGTTCTCCGGGTTGGGCGCGTGGTTGGGGAAATGCCCATCGGGGGACAAAAACTGACTGGATGAGACGTCCGCGCCGAGGGGCTCGAGGACCTCGCCGGCGTAGAAACCGCCGGACCCATTGCCTGCGTCGACGCAGATCTTCAGGCCCTTCAGCGGTTCGTCCCCGGACAGGCCGCCCTTCACGCAGGCGTCTGTGATCAGCTTCCGGAGGTGGGCGGAATAGGCGGCCATCAGGTCGGCCTTCGTCAGGCTGCCGGCCTTCCCCGCGGCCGCGGCGGCCGCCTGGAGGGACCCGTCGCAGGCGCCCATCGCGGCGTCGGCCAGGATCTGGGCGGGAGTGTCCAGGCGGCTCGCGGTGTCGGCGATCTCCTGGATGTCGCTCTTATCCAGGCCGCCGGCCCGGCTGAAGAATTTCAGCCCGTTTTTATTGAAGGGCAGGTGGCTGGCGGTGACCATGACAGCCCCGTCGGCGCTGAAATCTGGAAAGACGGTGGCCATAAACATGGCGGGCGTGGATGCCAGGCCGCAGTCCAGGACCCGGAGGCCCAGGGACCGGCCGGTCTCAGTGACGGCGGCCGCCAGCGCCTCTCCGCTCAGCCTCGGGTCGCGTCCCACCGCTAAGGTAAGCTCCGCGGGGGTCTTACCAGTCTTTTCCTGCAGCCATTTCACGAAGCCGGCGGTAAGCATCCGAGCCGCCTCCGCGGTCAGGTTCACCTCTTCGCCGGGAACGCCTGGAAGCGCCGTTCCCCGGATATCACTGCCATTCTGGAGCTTTCTGTAATCTGTCATGTTCTCGTCCTCCCTTCCCTTCAGTCTCCCCCTATTATATTTCAACCTGCCCCCGCGGGCAAGACTGAGGGGACGGCCGAAGAAAAATGTATCGTCGAAAGGCGATGGGAAGAAACGCGGGCGGTCTCTTTCCGGGAGAAAGGGCGTGAAGAGGTTGAAAAAAGAAGGCTCATCGTCTAATAACGATGAGCGTCGAATTTCGTCCTAATTCATACGGCTTCTTACGGAGGAGCGCCAGGAATCGTCGGGAAAGGATCATAGGAAGATCGGATTAGAACGGGTGCCGGGGTGATTTTGTCGAAGAGTGATGTCCGGGAACGGCCGTCAGTCTTTCCCCCGATTGTCCCGGCGGGCCGCGCGCTTCGGCAGGAAGCGGTGAAGAAAGGCGTCGGGAAGGTTGGACAGGACCACCGCGGAGAAGATCAGGAGGCAGCCGGCGTACTGGCTGCCCTTCATCACTTCGTGGAGAAGCACAGCGCCGCCCAGAACGGAAAAGACAGATTCCATGCATAGGATCAGGGTGGCTTCGGTCGGGTCCGCGTCCCGCTGACCGATGATCTGCAGGGTATAGGCCACGCCGGTGGACATGATGCCGGTGTAGAGGAGCGAGGGCAGGACGGCCAGAATCTTAGCGGCCGAGGGGTCTTCAAAGATCAACATAAATGGGATGGACAGCGCGCCCCCTACGAAAAACTGGAGACAGGAAAGTTTCACCGGATCTGTGAGGGGTGCGTAATGGTCCACGATCATGATCTGGAAGGCGAAGGCCACAGCGCAGAGCAGGGTGACCAGGTCCCCCAGACTCAGGCCGCCGGCGCCGGCGGTCATGCAGAGCAGGTACATGCCGGCCATGGCCAGGGCCAGGCAGAACCAGAGGATGGGACGGACCTTCTTCCCGAGAAAAAGCGCGAAAATGGGGACCAGGACGGAGTAGATCGAGGTAATGAAGCCGGATTTTCCGGCGGGGATCAGGGCGAGGCCAATCTGCTGGAGGTTGGAGCCCAGAAACATGGCGATGCCGCAGAAGAGCCCGCCCCGGAGGAGAGCCTGGCGGCTGGTCAGAGGCTTTTTTTCCTGGGATGAGGCGAGCGCGTCGGAGATCGTCGAAGCGTCGTTTTTCGCCATGGCGTTGGCATTCGCCGCGCCGTCGGAGATCGTCGAAGCGTCGGTATTCGACGCCCCCTTCTTCGATTTTTTCACCCGGTCCAGGATGAAGATCACAGGCACCAGAAAAGCGGCGCCCAATAAGGTCCGGACGCCGTTATACGTAAAAGCTCCGATATAGCCGCCCGATTTCTGGAAGGCGAAGGCGGTGCCCCAGATGAAGGCGGTAAGAAGAAGTAAAAGATTGCCTTTTAGTTTTTTTGTGTTCATAATGGGTATTATAAGGCCGCCATTTAATCGGCGCAAGGTGACATTATAACGGTTTTCGACGAAGGGGAAATAATGATTTCAGTGATCTACTTCATCCGCCATGGGCTGACGGAAGGGAATATCAAGCATTGGTTTTATGGGAGTGTGGATGTGCCCCTGCTGCCGGAGGGCATCGATCAACTGAAGAGGCTCAGAGCAGAGGGCATCTACCCGGACATCCCGGAGGGCTCCCCGGTCTTCACCTCTGCCCTGGTCCGCACCGAGCAGACCCTGCAGACGATTTTCGGCGACCTTCCCCACCGGCGCCTGCCTGAATTCAACGAATTTGACTTCGGCCGCTATGAGAAAGCGGTCTTCGAAGAGATGAAGGATGATCCGGAATTCATGGCCGGTGTGAACGATGAGGTGGGAAACCTCCGTTTCGGCGGCGGGGACAGCCGGGATTCCTTCCGGGACAGAGTCGCCCGGGGTCTGGACATTCTCAGGCAGGCCCACGCCTCCCATGAGAAGGAGTGCCAGGATGAGGGCCTTCCGCGGGCGGTCTCTCTCGCGGTCATCCATGGCGGAGTGATCTCTCAGGTGATGCGCCAGCTTTTCCCGGCGGAAAACAGGGACCGCTACGCCTGGATCCCGGATCCGGGCATGGGCTACGCGGTCTATTTCGAGGGCGGTGAGCCCGCCCGCCATGAACTGATCGGCCGGCAAGGCACCATGAACGCCACCGGCCACATGAAGAACCTGTAAGGAAGCAGAAAGAAACGGAAAACGGAAGCAGGCGGGCTCTCAGAGCCGGATGGAAACCTCGCCGGAATGGAGGGCTTCCTCGCGGCCGTCTGGCCAGCGGACCAGGAGGCCGCCGTCGTCGGTGACGGCCAGGGCATGGGCGCGGCGGCCGGATTCATCCAGCGGGCTGTTCGCCGGTGTGGGATGGACCGAGATGTCCCGCCCCAGAATGAAGCAGCGTTTGCGGTAGTCCGCCAGGAAGCCTTTGTCCCCTGGGTCTTCGAGGACGGCCAGCATTTCGTTGATCAGGGCGGCGGCCAGCTCGGACCGGTCGAAGGCGTCGACGCGGTCGGCCAGGGAGCCGGCGACAGCGGAGAGCTCGGGGGGGAAGCTGCCCGGGAAGCAGTTGACGCCGATGCCGGGGACCAGGCGGACGAGACCGCCCGGGGCAGGGTCTGCCTCGGTGAGGATGCCGCAGGATTTTTTTCCGTCCAGGAAGAGGTCGTTCACCCATTTAATGCCGGGGCGGAGGCCCAGGACCTGTTCGACAGCCCGGGCCACGGCCACCGCGGCGGCCATGGTGACGGTGGTGACCTGCGGCAGGGAGGCCTCAGGGACCGAGATGGCGAAGGAGATATAGAAGCCGGTGCCGGCGGGCGACTCGAAGGCCCTGCCCTTCCGCCCCCGGCCGGCGGTCTGGTGATTGGCCAGGCAGACGAAGGGGCGGCCGGTCAGGGACGCGGTCTTCGCCACGTCGTTCGTGGAGCCGGTGACCTCCAGGACCTGGAGGTCGCAGGGCCGGGTCAGGCGGGCCCGGATGGCGGCTTCGTCCAGGGGCGCCGGTACTGGCGGCGGGATCCTGGCCGGGTCAGAAGCGGGCATTTCCGGCGATTTCAGATTTTTCGAGTCTTTCAGGTCTTTCGGTTCAGACATGAGGCCTCCCTTGCGTAATGATCTGTGGACTTTCTTCGTTCACGCTGCCTCTATCTTACCACGGGAGCCGGGCCGTTCGCCGGGCCATCTTTCCCGTCGAAATTAGAATTTACGAAATCCTCACAGGGACTTCACGCCGGAGGGCGGTCCTGGGCTGCCGGGACCGCCCTCCGGCCTTTCTTTTCGTGGTATAATATGATATGATTTTCTATCAGACGGTCTTTCAGACAAGCAGATAAATCGAAAGGATTTTATTATAGAATGATCACCCACAGCAGGGGGCTCTCCATCGCGGTCATCATAGCGCTCATCCTTTTGTCCGCCTATTTCTCGGCGACGGAGACGGCTTTCACTTCGGCCAGCCGGATCCGCCTGAAGAACATGGCCCAGGACGGGGATAAGCGGGCCAGGCGTGCCCTGGAACAGATCGAGCGGTACGATGATCTTTTGTCCACCATCCTGATTGGGAACAACATCGCCAATACCATGAACACGGCGGTGGCCACGGCCCTGTTCGTCGCCCTGTATGGGAAATACGGCGTGACCCTGTCCACCATCGTCATGACCCTGGTGGTCCTGACCTTCGGCGAGATCACCCCGAAGACCCTGGCGAAGGAGTTTCCCGAGAGCTTTTCCATGTTCTCGGCCCCCTTCATCCATGCGCTCATGGTGATCTTCACCCCTCTCAACCTCATTTACCGGGGCTGGAAGGTCCTTCTGCTCAAGCTCCTCAACCGGGAGAACGAGCGGGGGATCACGGAGGATGAGCTCATCACCATCGTGGAGGAGGCGGAGACCGACGGGAACCTGCAACCGGAACGGAGCGAGCTGATCCAGAACGCCATCGAGTTCGACGAGCTGGAGGCCTGGGACGTTCTGACCCCCCGGGTGGAGATCGAGGCCCTGGACGCGGATATGACCGAGGACGAGATTCAGGCGGCCTTCCTCAGGACAGGCTTTTCCCGGCTCCCGGTTTACGAGGGCGACATCGACCGGATCCTCGGGGTCCTGAGCCAGAAGGATTTCCATAATTATGTCTATCATAAGAGCAAGTCTGTTGCCGATTATATCCGGCCGGTGGTTTTCGTCAGCGGCTCGATTAAGGCCTTCGATCTTCTGAAGAAGATGCAGCATCAGAAATGCCAGATCGCCATCGTGGTGGACGAGTACGGCGGGACCGCCGGCCTGGTCGCCATGGAGGACATCATCGAGGAGCTGGTGGGCGAGATCTACGACGAGCACGAGGAAGTCGGCACGGCGGAGATCACCCCCCTCCAGGATGGCAGCTACCGGGTCCTGGGCCTGGCCAACGTGGAGAAGGTCTTCGACTTTTTCGACGAGGACCGGGAGTTCGACGAGACCACGGTGAATGGCTGGGTGGTCCGGCTGCTGGACCGGCTGCCGAAGGTGGGCGATACCTTCAGCTACGAGACCGATGACCAGGTCTTCACCGGGAAGGTTACCCGGGCGGATGACCGGAAGGCGCTGGAGATCAACCTCCGGGTGGAGAAGAAGCCGGAGGAAGATGAGTAGAACGATAGCCAGTGAGAACGATGGGAACAGGAAAGGAGATTCTGTCCGTGAGCATACTGGAGAAGATATTCGGGGATCTGAATAGTAAGGAAGTCAGGAAGGTCGAGAAGATCGTTGATCAGATCGAGGCGTATGACGACCAGATGTCGGCCATGACCGACGAGGAACTGGAGGCGAAGACGCCGGAATTCAGGAAGCGGCTTCAGGAGGGCGAGACCCTGGACGACATTCTGCCGGAGGCCTTCGCTGTCTGCCGGGAGGGCGCCTACCGGGCTGTGGGGATGAAGCCCTTCCGGGTTCAGCTGATCGGCGGCGTGGTCCTCCACCAGGGCCGGATCGCCGAGATGAAGACCGGCGAAGGCAAGACCCTGGTCGCCACCCTGCCTGTCTATCTGAACGCCCTGGAGGGAAAGGGCGTCCACGTCATCACTGTGAACGATTACCTGGCCAAGCGGGATTCCGACTGGATGGGCCGGGTCTACACCTTCCTGGGCCTGACGGTTGGCTGTGTGATCCACGGCATCGACGAGGAGACCCGGAAGGCCGCCTACCAGGCCGATGTCACCTACGGGACCAATAATGAGTTCGGTTTCGACTACCTCCGGGACAACATGGTCACCTATCAGGAGGAGCTGACCCAGCGGCCGCTGAATTACGCCATCGTCGATGAGGTGGACTCCATCCTGATCGATGAGGCCAGGACCCCGCTGATCATCTCCGGTCAGGGCACCCAGTCCACGGACCTCTACCGGAGGGCCGACGACTTCGTGAAGACTCTGAAGAAGGATGAGGACTTCGAGCTGGAGGAGAAGGAGGAGCAGGTCTCCCTGACCGACGCCGGCGTCACGAAGGCGGAGGAATTCTTCGGCCTGGAGAACTTCGGCGACCCGGACAACATGGAGATTAACCATAATGTCCAGCAGGCCCTGAAGGCCTGGAACCTGATGGAGCGGGACGTGGACTACATCGTGAAGGACGGGGAGATCATCATCGTCGATGAGTTCACCGGCCGGCTCATGTTCGGCCGCCGCTACTCCAACGGTCTCCACCAGGCCATCGAGGCGAAGGAGCACCTGAAGGTCCGGTCAGAGTCGAAGACCCTGGCTACCATCACCATCCAGAATTACTTCCGCATGTACAACAAGCTGGCCGGCATGACCGGTACGGCGAAGACGGAGGAGGATGAGTTCCGGGACATCTATAATATGGACGTCGTGGTCATCCCGACGAACAAGCCGGTCATCCGGCAGGACCTCCAGGATTCCGTCTACCAGACCGAGCGGGGGAAGTTTAAGGCCATCGCCGACCGGGTAGAGGAGGTCCATAAGACAGGTCAGCCCATCCTGGTGGGCACCATTTCCATCGAGAAGTCGGAGCTCCTGAGCGGGCTCCTGAAGAAGCGGGGCATCCCCCACGATGTTCTGAACGCCAAGCAGCATGAGCGGGAGGCGGAGATCGTCGCTCAGGCCGGCCGGAAGGGGGCTGTCACCATCGCCACCAACATGGCTGGCCGCGGCACGGACATCATCCTGGGCGGAAACCCGGACTTCGACGCCAGACGGGCCATGCGGAAGGCGGGCTATGACGACGAAGCCATCAATTTCGCCACAGGCCATGAGGAGTCGGATGATCCTGAGCTGATGAAGGCCCGGGAGGATTACCAGAAGTTCCTGGCTGAGGCCAAGCAGGTCCGGGACAAAGAGCATGAAGAGGTCGTTGCCCTGGGCGGTCTGTGCATCCTGGGCACGGAGCGGCACGAGTCCCGCCGGATCGACAATCAGCTCCGCGGCCGGGCCGGCCGGCAGGGCGACCCGGGCACCACACAGTTCTTCATCTCGCTCGAGGATGACCTGATGCGGCTGTTCGGCGGCGACCGGATGCAGGGCTTCGTGAATAAGATGGGCCTGGAGGAGGATGAGGCCATCGAGGCGGGCATGCTTTCCCGGACCATCGAGAACGCCCAGAAGAAGGTGGAGGGCCGGAACTTCGGCATCCGTAAATACGTCCTCCAGTATGATAATGTCATGAACAAGCAGCGGGAGATCATCTACGGCCAGCGCCGGAAGGTCCTCTTCGGCGAAGATCTGCGGGAATATATCCTGGGAATGGCTAACGAGATCGTGGACCAGGAGGTGGAGCCTGTCACCCTGGCTTCGAAGTACCCGGAGGAATGGGATTTCGCCCTGCTGGAGAAGAACCTGCGGCGGGTGGTCCCTGCCTACGAGGCGCCGGAATATACGGTGGACGACCTGGCCGCCATGACGCAGGAATCCCTTTGTGACAGCATCCACCAGGACTTCGAGAAGCTCTATGAGAAGAAAGAGCAGGAGATCGGGCCAGAGCGGATGCGGGAAGTGGAGCGGATGATCCTGCTCCGGGTCGTGGACAACCTCTGGATGGACCATATCGACGCCATGGATCAGCTCCGGGAAGGCATCGGCCTCCGGGCCCTGGGTCAGCAGGATCCAGTGGCGGCCTACGCGAAGGAAGGCTTCGACATGTTCGAGGCCATGGTGGCGGAGATCCGCCAGGAGACGGTCGGCTACTGCTATAACGTGACCATCGCCACGGAGACCGAGCGCCGGAACGTGGCTGTGATCCAGGCCCAGTCGAAGGACGAGGTCGGGGAATACGAGGACGAGAAGGAGCTGGAGCGTGCCCAGGCGGCGAAGGCCGGTCAGGTGGACCGGAACGCCAGGAAGGCCCAGGGGGCCCCTGACCGCCACAATCAGGTCCCCGAGCGGGAAGTGACCCAGGAGACCTACCGCCGCAAGCGGCCGAAGGTCGGCCGGAATGACCCCTGCCCCTGCGGATCCGGCAAGAAATATAAGAACTGCCACATGAAGGCGGACCTGGAGGCCGAGCGGCTGGCCCAGGAGAAAGCCCAGGAGAATTAGGTGCGGCCCGGCGGCGGGAGAGAAGGCGTCAGTCCACCCCGGAGGAAGGGCCTCCAGGGGATGACCGTCGAAGGGACGACTTTCGGATGGCTTTCGAAAGGATGGCCGCATCCGGGCCGTCTAATGAGAATGAACGAGATGAAAGACCAAAGGAGTGAAGAAGCATGCTGATCGCGCTGGAACCAGTGAAGCAGGCCCTGCCCCAGGTGGCGGAGCAGCTGCACGATACCGGCAGCACCCTGGATCTGGACGGGCTCCGGGCCAAGTCCGAGGAACTGGGGAAGAAAACCCTGGAAGCGGGGTTTTGGGACGATTCTGAGAAGGCCCAGACGGTCCTGAAGGAGAAGAGCCGGGCTGATAATAAGATCAAACGCTACGAGGGCCTGGAGGGGGAGCTGACGGACCTGGAGGAGCTGATCGAGCTGGCCGAGGAGATGGACGACGAGGAGGAAGCGGCCGCCATCCAGGAATCTTTTGATCAATTGAAAGAGAAAGTCGAAGCCTTCAGGCTGGAGACCCTCCTGAACGGGAAGTACGACGCCAACGACGCCATCCTCACGGTCCACGCGGGGGCCGGCGGCGTGGAGGCCATGGACTGGGCGGAGATGCTTTTCCGCATGTACACCCGCTGGGCACAGCAGAAGGGCTATGACGTGGATGTGGTCGACCTCCAGGACGACACAGACGCGGGCATCAAGTCGGCGACCTTCTTCGTGAAGGGTGAAAACGCCTACGGCTACCTGAAGCACGAGCAGGGAGTCCACCGGCTGGTCCGGATCTCCCCCTTCAACGCCGCGGGCAAGCGGCAGACCTCCTTCGCCTCGCTGGAGGTCATGCCCAGCATTAAGGAAGATATGTCGGTGGAGATCAACCCGGAGGACATCCGGGTCGATACCTACCGGAGCAGCGGCGCCGGCGGCCAGCACGTCAATAAGACGGACTCCGCCATCCGGATCACCCACCTGCCGACGAACATCGTCGTCACCTGCCAGAATGAGCGGTCCCAGCACCAGAACCGGGAGGTGGCCATGCAGGTCCTGATGGCCAAGCTGATCGACCTGAAGGAGCGGGAGCATAAGGAGACCCTGAAGGAGCTGAAGGGCGACTTCTCTCAGATCGCCTGGGGATCCCAGATCCGGTCCTACGTCTTCCAGCCCTACACCATGGTGAAGGACCACCGGACCGGGGCAGAGGTCGGGAATGTGGCCGCCGTCATGGACGGGGCCCTGGATACCTTCATCAACGCGGAGCTGAAGGAACTCAGCAACACCGAGCATTAAACCTGCGGGGGACGCGGCGGCAGAGGCCCCGCGCCCTCTTTTTCCTGTCGGTATGACCGCTCCGCCGCCTGCCGTCGAATCTCGAGGGAAACGCTATGCTGAACATCTATTACGGACGGGAAAACGTCGATAAAGAAGCCTTCATGTACCAGGAGATCCGGAAGGCGGGCTACGGGCCCGACCGCCGGGTCCTGATCCTGGTGCCGGACCAGTATACCCTGGAGGCGGAGCGGCAGGCCTTCCGCTGGCTGGGGACCCGGGCGCTGGTCGGGCTGGAGGTGTCGAGCCTGTCCCGGCTTGGCCACAACATCCTCCGGGACCTGGGCGGGGCGCGGAAGGATTTCGTCGATAAGTACGGCCGGCAGATGCTCCTGACCCGGATCGCCCGGGCCGAGGCGGATGAGCTCGAGATATTCGGGGAAAGCGTCAATAAGCCCGGCTTCATCGAGCTCACGAACGACTTCATTTCCGGCCTCAAGCAGTACGGGGTCACGCCGGACGGGCTGGCGGAGATGGCCGCGTCCGAAGACCACCCTCTCCTCCGGAAGAAGCTGACGGACCTGGCCCGGATCTACGGGAAGTACCAGGCCGCCATCGCGGGGAAATACACGGATTCCGAGGATTACATCGACCTCTACCTGGGCCGGATCGCTCAGTCCAGGCGGGTGGTCGGCGCCCGTGTCTGGGTCTACGGGTTCGACAGCTTCGCGCCGAAGTCCTTAGAGGTCCTGACGGCCATCATGGGCGCGGCCGATCAGGTGAACGTGGTCCTGACCATGGACAAAGGCAGCCGGGACGCGTCGCTCTTCAGCCTGACCCGCCTGGTGGCGGACCGGCTCCGGGAGGGCGCTGAGGCTTCCGGCGCGGGGGTCGGGCGTACCGCCATGATTCGGGCAGTGGCTGGCGGCGCACTGCCTCTGGATGACGCCGCGGCCAGCGACGCTCTTCCCGGGGGCCCGGCCGCGCCGGCCGCTGAGCGGCCGGCATCTCCCCTGCCCTACCGAGCCGCGAGCATCGCCTGGCTGGAGCGGGAGCTGTACGCTTCCCCTCCCCGCCCCTTCCGGGGCCGGCCGGCGGGCATCACCCTGACCGAGTGCGGGAACGTCTACAGCGAGGCCGAAACGGCCGCGGCCTTCGTCCTTCACCTTCTTCGGGACGAGGGCTACCGGCGGCGGGACATCGTGATCATCTGCAGCGATCAGGAGACCCGGGCCCCCATCGTCCGGCGGACCTTCGAGGAATATGGCCTGCCCCTGTTCACCGACACGAAGCGGGATATCCAGGACGCTGAGGCCGCGGTCTACCTGACCGCCGTCCTGCGGGCCGTGGCCAGGCGCTACCGGCAGCAGGACGTGATCCGGGCGCTGAAGACCAGCCTGTCCGGCCTGACCAGCGAAGAGGTGGAGCGGCTGGAGGATTACGCCATCCGCTACCGGATCACCGGGACCAGATGGTGCCGGCCCTTCAACAAAGGCGCTCTGGACCATTCGTTCGGACCGGAGGCCCTGGCGGACCTGGAGGACCTCCGGCAGCGGGCCATGGCCCCGCTTCTGGCGGTGGAGGCGCTCTGCCGGAAGAAGCAGACTACGAAGGATTTCATTAAAGCCTTCTATCAGTGGCTGGTGGAGGAAGATAAGGTGGAGGAGAAGATCCTGGCGGCCGCCGAGGCCCAGCGGGCGGAGGGCCTGCCGGACCTGGCGGACGCTACGGTCCAGGTCTGGAATAGGATCGTGGGGATCCTGGGCCAGATCGCGGAGCTGGTGGGCGAGGACCGGTTCCGGACGGAGGATTTCCTGGAGCTCTTTACCGCGGGTCTTAAGGCCACGGAGGTGGGCATCCTTCCCTCTTCCCCCGACGACCTGGTCCTGGGCACCATGCAGCGGACCCGGACGGCGGCGCCGCGGGCCGTCGTCGTGCTGGGCGCCAATGAGGGCGTCCTTCCCCAGGCGGCATCCGGAAAGGGGCTGTTCGCGGAGGAGGAGCTGGAGGCTTTCGCTGCCTCCGGCCATGAGCTGGGCCGGCTGGACAGCGTCCGGATCCAGGAGGAGCGGCTGGCCATCTACCGGAACCTGAGCCGGCCCACGGACCAGCTCTACATCAGCTGGGCCGCGGCAGATCAGGAGGGAAAAGAGATCCGCCCCTCTGTCCT